>NZ_JBSFNN010000042.1:0-55257 GCF_053587115.1 Streptomyces sp. NPDC003697 | reverse complement strand
GGGGTGCCACGCACCCCCGTCCGCGGCGCGCCGGCGACCGGGTGACGGGCAGCGTGAACACCGGCGGCCGGCCGGCGCGTCGGCTTTCCCTCGGCGTGCGGTGCGTCGAACGGGACGGCGAGCGGCCTTCGGCCGCTGCCGGGCGTCGCCCCGCAGCGGCCGGGGCCTGCGCGAGCACCAGCGCGGGATACCTACCCCGGCCGGAGCGAACCGTAACGAGTCCCCGCCCAGATGAGCGGGGTCCGGTGCGGGCGGCCGCAAGGCGGAGGAGGACGTCGAGGCGGAGCCTCGGCAACGCACGGTGACGCCGCAGACGGGCGTGACGGACCCGGCGTCCGCGGCAGGACCCGCCGGACGACCCCTAGCGTTCCGAACGGCGCAACGTCCCCCACTCCGCCTCCTGCCGGGCTACCTCCGCCCGCGCCTCCGCGATGACGCCGGAGTCGATCCAGCACACCGGCTCCACGTCGACCACCAGTGGCTCGTTGTCCGGGCCCCGGCCCCGCTCCCCGCCCCTCAGCACCCAGGCGCGGACGCCGGGGCCCTTGTCGTGCGGCAGGTGCGCGTAGTCGTACAGACGTCGCGCCACCCACAGTTCCACCGACCGCCCCTCCCACCACTCCTCCACGTCGAGGGGGCTGGCCGACAGTCCGGGCATGGGGACGCCGGTGAGTTCGTCCGTGCTGGAGGTGGCACCGAGGTCGATACCCGGACCGCGCGACCAACGGACGTACAGACCGCGACGCCCCTCCACCAGGGCCGCCAGGTCGGCCAGCGAATGCATGACCGGCAGGTCGTCCGATGCGCTCATCCGGTGACTCCCGTGATTCCCCTTTTTCGCTTCCCCGCTGTTCAGGCGCTCGGGGTACCCGGACGGGGCGAGCGGAACCCCGTCCGGAATATTCTGTTCCGGACGGCCGTCGGCCGGCGACTGTGGGACGGGACCACGAGGATCCGCGCACCGTACGGCGTGAGGACACCGCCGGTGCCGAGCGGTGCGGGTCGCCCACCGCCCTCCGCGGCGCGACTCCCCTGCCGCAGAGGCGGCCCCGGGGCGCGGCGGGCCTGCCGGTGCCACCGGCGGGTGCCCTCCAACAGGTCGAGCCGGGCCCGTCGCCCGCCCGGTTCGGCCGCTGCCCGGGCGGGCCGCAGTAGGCTCCCGGCACGACCCGCCCGCCGTCGAGGGAGGCCCTGTGAGCATCCGTGTCCGCCGTGTCTACGAACCGCCCGAGCCCGACGACGGTGTGCGCGTCCTGGTGGACCGGCTGTGGCCGCGCGGTCTCTCCAAGGAGGAGGCACACGTCGACGAGTGGCCCAAGGTGATCACTCCGTCCACCGAGCTGCGCCGCTGGTACCACGCGGGCGAGGGATCGCACGAGGAGTTCCGGCACCGGTACGAGACGGAACTCGGCTCCCCGGAGGCCGCCGAGGCCCTCGATCACCTCGGGAAACTGGTGCGCGAAGGCCCGGTGACGCTGGTGACCGCGTCGAAGGTGCCCGAGAAGAGCCACGCGACGGTACTGGCCGACCTGCTGCGCTCCCGGAACGAGTAGACGGACACCGCCCGCCGCCCGGACACACTCGTCGCAGCGCCGGGCCGAGCGGCAGACGCCACCAGCCATACACGCGCCTCCCGTGGTCCCGGGCCGGACCGGGGGACCCTACGCCGCGGGGCCGCCCGCCGCGGTCCCGAGCCGGGTGGGCAAGCACCGCGGGCCGCCCGGGCGGCCTGCCGCGGTCGCGGCGGGACGGGCAAGGGCCGGTCGACCGCGGACCCGCGCGCGCGGGTCACCCCGGCAGCGGTCCCGGGCCCCGGGTGTCTTGCCGCTGCCCATCGCGCCACCGGTCCCGGGCGAGGCGGGCAACCCGCCGCGCTCAACGTCCGCGGCTCCGGCCGCCGCGCGGGCGGTCTCCCCGTCAGGCGGTCTGCCCCGCGGCGGCCCGGCCCGCCGCGCGGCCCGAGAACAGGCAGCCGCCGAGGAAGGTGCCCTCCAGGGCGTTGTAGCCGTGGACACCTCCCCCGCCGAAGCCGGCCACCTCCCCCGCGGCGTACAGGCCCTCGACGGGCCGGCCGTCGGCGCCGAGGGCGCGCGAGTCGAGGTCGGTCTGGATGCCTCCGAGGGTCTTGCGGGTCAGGATGTGCAGCTTCACAGCGATCAGCGGCCCGGCCGCCGGGTCCAGCAGGCGGTGCGGGGCCGCCACCCGGCTGAGGCGGTCACTGAGGTAGCGGCGGGCGTTGCGGATGCCCTGGACCTGGGCGTCCTTGCTGTACGGGTTGGCCATCTGCCGGTCGCGGGCCTCGATCCGGCGCCGAACCGCGGCCGCATCGAGCAGGGGCTCGTCGGTCAGCTTGTTCATCTTCTCGACGAGTTGTTCGACGGTGTCGGCGACGACGAAGTCGGCACCGTGCCGCAGGAAGTCACGCACGGGCCCGGGCGCGCCCCTGCCCAGCAGCCGGGCGCGCAGCACCGCCCCGCGGTCCTTGGCGGTGATGTCGGGGTTCTGCTCGGAGCCCGACAGGGCGAACTCCTTCTCGACGATCTTCCGGGTCAGGACGAACCAGGAGTGGTCGTACCCGGCGATGTCCCCGCTGGCACGCAGGTGCTTCAGGGTGCTCAGCGTGTCATAGCCCGGCAGGCACGGCTCGGGCAGCCGGCGGCCGAGGGCGTCCAGCCAGACGGACGACGGTCCGGGCAGGATCCGGATGCCGTGGCCGGGCCATATCGGGTCCCAGTTCTGCAGGCCCTCGGTGTAGTGCCACATCCGGTCGCGGTTGACCAGGCGCACGCCGGCGGCGGCACTGATGTCGAGCATCCGGCCGTCGACGTACGCCGGGACACCGGTGACCATCGTCCTCGGCGGGGTGCCGAGACGTTCGGGCCAGTACCGGCGGACGATGTCGTGGTTCGCGCCGATGCCGCCGGTGGTGACGATCACCGCCTGCGCGGTGAGCTCGAACTCCCCCACCGGATCGCGGTTGGAGGCGACACCACGGGGCGCCTCGTCGCCGGCCAGCACGGTGCCGCGCACCCCGCGGGCCGCGCCGCCCTCGATCACGAGCTCGTCCACCCGGTGGCGGTGGTGGAAGGTGAGCAGCCCGTCGCGCGCGGCCTGCCGGGCGTGGTCGGCGAACGGCTCCACGACGCCGGTGCCGGTGCCCCAGGCGATGTGGAAACGGGGTACGGAGTTGCCGTGCCCGTCCGCCCGCAGGTCGCCGCGTTCGGCCCAGCCGACCGTGGGCAGCAGCGTGATCCCGTGCCCGGCCAGCCAGGACCGCTTCTCCCCCGCCGCGAACTCGACGTAGGCGCGCGCCCAGCGCACGGCCCAGGAGTCCTCGTCGTCCAGCCGGTCGAACCGCGCGCTGCCCTGCCAGTCGTTCCAGGCCAGTTCGAGGGAGTCCTTGATGCGCAGGCGCCGCTGCTCGGGCGAGTCGACGAGGAACAGCCCGCCGAAGGACCAGTAGGCCTGTCCGCCGAGGTTGGCGGCGCTCTCCTGGTCCACGAGGGCGACCCTGCGGCCCCGGCTGGTCAGCTCGTGCGCCGCGACCAGGCCCGCGAGACCCGCTCCCACGACGATGACGTCCGCGTCCATGGCGACCGTTTCCTTCCTCATTCGGCTCGTACGGGGGTGGCGCCGCCGTCCGTCAGCAGCGCGGTGAGCAGCTGCTTGAGCCAGGCGCGAGCACGCTCGGCGTCCTTGTCCAGCAGCAGTTGGACGGTGACTCCGTCGTACGCGGCGACCACGGCGTGGGCCGCGCCGTCGACGCCGCCGAGCGCGGCGGGCGGCCCGCCGTGCCACCGGGCCCGCGCGAGCCGGTCCGCGATCGCGCGCCGCAGCCGTGACCGGTGTTCCAGCAGGGTCTGTGCCACGGCGGGGTCGCGGGCAGCGTGCGCCAGGAAGTCCGTCTTGACCAGCAGCCAGTCCAGGTCGAGCAGGAGCACCTCGGTGACCCGGTCGACGGCGGCCGGCACGTCGAGGGCGGGCCCGTCCAGGGCGAGCGCCCCGGCGACCTGCTCGGCGATCAGCTCGGCGCGCTCCCGGTACAGGGCGAAGAACAGCTCGTCCAGCGTGGCGAAGTTGGAGTAGAAGGCGCCCCGGCTGTAGCCGGCGGCCTCGCAGACCTCCTCGATGGACACCCGGCCGAAGCCCTTCGCCGCGAACACCGTGAACGCGGCGTCGAGCAGGTCCGCCCGGGTCCGGATCCGCCGCTTGGTGACACGCCGGGCCGTTCCCTCCGCCGTCATGTCCGCCTCCGATCCGATACAGGAATGTATCGGATACACCTCTGTATGCGTAGGGGCCGGAGGGAGACGGGAGGCCGGAAGCGGCACGGCAACCGGTTACGGGAACACACTTTCGATTCAGCGGTACGCTGGCAGCATGACCGCGCACCACCTCCAGGGCTCCCTCTTCAACCAGAGCGACGAACTCCGGCTCGGCTCGCTCGCCCGGCTGCGCCGTACCGAGCTGGGCTCCGGCGCCTGGACCGACGTACTGCCGGGGTGGCTGTCCGGGGCGGACGACCTGTTCGAGCGGCTGGCCGCCGAGGTGCCGTGGCGGGCCGAGCGCCGGACGATGTACGAGCACGTCGTGGACGTGCCGCGGTTGCTCGCCTTCTATGGTGCCGCGGACCCGCTGCCGCACCCGGTGCTCGACGAGGCGCGGGACGCCCTGTCCACGCACTACGCCGACGAACTGCGCGAGCCGTTCACCACGGCCGGCCTGTGCCACTACCGCGACGGCCGCGACAGCGTCGCCTGGCACGGCGACCGGATCGGGCGGGGAGCGCAGCAGGACACGATGGTCGCGATCCTCTCGGTGGGCACGCCCAGGGACCTGCTGCTGCGTCCCGTGGGAGGCGGCCGCACGGTCCGGCGTCCGCTCGGGCACGGCGACCTCATCGTCATGGGCGGCTCCTGCCAGCGCACCTGGGAGCACTGCGTGCCCAAGACCACCCGCGGCACCGGCCCGCGCATCAGCATCCAGTTCCGCCCGGCCGGCGTGCGCTGAGCTCCGGGCGCCGCCGGGAAGCCGCCGGCCGCCCCGGCACCCGCGGCCCGGTGCCCCGCTCCCTCCTTCCGTGCACGGGGGGCGTCTGGTTGGCTGTTCCCGTCGGGCAGCCACCTGATTGCGGGGAGTCGATGCGCGCGGACGTGCGGCAAGTCGCCGAGGGCACCTATTTGGTGCACGGCAGCAACACCAACTGGGTGATCCTGACCGACGGGGACGCGGTCACCCTGGTCGACACCGGCTACCCCGGGGACCGGCAGCGGCTGCTCGACTCGCTGGCCGCGGTGGGCAGCGCACCGGAGGCGGTGGCGGCCGTGCTGGTCACCCACGCCCACAACGACCACCTGGGCTCCGCCGAGTACCTGCACCGCGCCCACGGCACGCCGGTGTACGTGCACGAGGAGGAGGTGCCGCACGCCCGACGGGAGTTCCTGCACCAGGTGTCCGTCAGGCAGGTGCTGCGCAACGGCTGGCGTCCGGGGGTGCTGCCGTGGGCGGTGCACGCCCTGCGCGTCGGCGGCACCGCACACGTCCCCGTCACCGCGCCCGAACCGTTCCCCGGGGCGGGACCGCTCGACCTGCCCGGGCGGCCGGTCCCCGTGCACACGCCGGGCCACACCCGGGGCCACGCCGTCCTGCACCTGCCGCACGCCGGCGTGGTCATCTCCGGCGACGCCCTGGTCAGCGGCCACGCCACCTCGCGCGTCGAGGGCCCACAACTGCTGCCGGACATGTTCCACCACGACCGCGACGGGGCGCTGGCCTCACTCGGCATACTCGCGGATCTCGACGGTGACGTCCTGCTGCCCGGGCACGGCCCGCTGCACCGCGGACCCGTGAAGGCGGCCGCGGAACGCGCCCGGGACCGCACCGTGCACGGCCGGTAGGCCCTGTCGGCCCGGGTGCGCGCGACGGCGCCCGTTCCTCAGGCGCGCGGGGGGACGACGGCGACCGGGCAGCCCGCGTGGTGGAGCATGGCATGCGCCACCGAGCCGATCCGCGCGCCCACCGCCGTACGGTGCGCCCGGCGCCCCACGACCAGCAGCTGGGCCCGCCCCGACACCGACAGGAGCACTTGTGCCGCGCTGCCCATCTCGACGTGCTCGACGACGTGGACGTCCGGGAAGAGCTCCCGCAACGGCGCCACCGCGGCCGTCAGCCCCTTCTTCTCGTAGGGCTCCAGGCCGCCGGCCTCGTCGAGGAGCTTGAGGGAGCCGGGGCTGTAGGCGAACACCGGCGGCAGGGCCCACGCCCGGACGACCCGGACGGTCGCGCCGCGGGCGGCGGCGACCTCGAAGGCGAACCGCAGCGCCGCCGCGCTGTCCTCGGGCTCGCCGTGCTGGCCCACGACGATCTCCCGGCCCGCGACCTCGGCGGCGGGCTCGTCGCCTGCCCGCACCAGCACGACGGGCCGCGCGGTCTCGGCGATCACCTGCTGCCCGACCGAGCCGACCAGGAAGCCGACGAAGGCTCCGTGGCCGCGTGAACCGAGCACCAGCAGTTCGGCGTCGGCCGCCGCGGCCACCAGTGTCTCCACGGCGTCCCCCTCGACCACGTCCGTGCCGACGCTCAGGTTCGGATGGCGCCCGGCGACACTCCGGACGGCCTCACCGACCGCGTCGCGCACCCACCGCTCCTGGGTGTCCCGGTCCGCGGCGCCGGCCGTCTCGTACGGCTGGAAGCGCCAGACGTGCACCACCCGCAGGGCCAGGTCCCGGCGCACGGCCTCCCGGGCCGCCCACGCCAGCGCGGCAAGGCTCTCCTCGGATCCGTCGAACCCCGCCGTGATCGGGCGCCTCATGCCGTGTGCCTCCCTTTGTCGCGGCGCCGCCGGCGCGGCCCCGTCCTGGTCCTCCGGGCGGGCGTCTGCTCCGCCCCCGGTCAGTCTTTCTCACGCTGCCCGCACGATCGCGCCCTACGCCGCTACGGCGGCCTCCGGCAGGGGAACGAGTGATCGTCGACGCGGCGCCGGGCGGCCCCGGACCGGCCTCGGGCGGGACGGGCAGCCGTGGGCGACCCGCCTGCCGGGCTCCGGAGAGCGACGGGTGCGGCGTCCGCGCGGTCCGGCTGGGCGCACGGCCCGGCGCCCGGTCCGCGCAACCCGGGCGAGGGCGGTCCGTCGAACATACGATGGGCGGGTCGGCGCGGTGGCGACGGGGACACCGGGACGCCGATCCGACCGCTCTCGCGTGGGAGACGTATGGCACCCGCCGCGGACACCGTGCGGACCGTCATCATGACCGTGGACGACGATCCGGGGGTCTCCCGCGCCGTCGCCCGGGACCTGAGACGGCGCTACGGCGGGTCCTACCGCATCGTGCGCGCGGAGTCCGGCGAGTCCGCGCTGGAGGCCCTGCGCGAGCTGAGGCTGCGCGGGGACCCGGTGGCCGTCGTCCTGGCCGACTACCGGATGCCGGGCCTGAACGGCATCGAGTTCCTGGAACGGGCCATGGACGTGCACCCGGGCGCGCGACGGGTGCTGCTCACCGCCTACGCGGACACCGGCGCGGCCATCGACGCGATCAACGTCGTGGACCTGGACCACTACCTCCTCAAGCCCTGGGACCCGCCCGAGGAGAAGCTCTACCCGGTCATGGACGACCTGCTGGACACCTGGCGGGCCGCCGACCGCGACCACCGGCCGGTCCCCTGCACCAAGGTGGTGGGCCACCGCTGGTCCGCGCGGTCGTCCGAGGTACGGGAGTTCCTCGCCCGCAACCAGGTGCCCTACCGCTGGTACTCGGCCGACGAGCCGGAGGGCCGGCGGCTGCTCGCCGCGGCGGGACAGGACGGGCAGCGCCTGCCGCTGGTCGTCACGCCCGACGGCACGCCGCTGGTCGCGCCGGAGGCCCCGGAGATCGCGGCGCACGTGGGCCTGGCGACGACGCCGGCCGCCGACTTCTACGACCTGGTCGTCGTCGGCGGCGGCCCGGCCGGCCTCGGCGCGGCCGTGTACGGGGCCTCCGAGGGACTGCGGACGGTGCTCGTGGAGCGTTCGGCGACCGGCGGACAGGCGGGACAGAGCTCGCGGATCGAGAACTACCTCGGCTTCCCGGACGGCGTCTCCGGCGCCCAGCTGACGGACCGGGCCCGGCGGCAGGCCGCGAAGTTCGGCGCGGAGGTCCTCACCACGTGCGAGGTCACGGGCCTGGAGGTCAACGGCGCGGCGCGCACCGTGCGGTTCTCCGACGGATCGGCGATCGCGGCGCACAGCGTGATCCTGGCGACCGGTGTGTCCTACCGGCAGCTGCCGGCGCCCGGCAGCGAGGAGCTGACCGGGTGCGGCGTGTTCTACGGCTCGGCGCTGACCGAGGCGCCCGCCTGCCACGGCCACGACGTGCACATCGTCGGCGGCGCCAACTCCGCGGGGCAGGCGGCGATGTACCTGTCCAAAGGCGCCAAGTCGGTCACGCTGCTGGTGCGGGGCCCGTCGCTGACGGCGTCCATGTCGTACTACCTGATCCAGCAGATCGAGGAGGCCCCCAACATCTCGGTGCGCACCGGCACCCTCGTGGAGGCAGTGCACGGCTCGGGGCGGCTGGAGCGGCTGACGCTGCGCGACACCGCCACCGGGCAGAGCGAACTCGTCGAGGCCGGCTGGCTGTTCGTGTTCATCGGCGCCGCGCCGCTGACCGACTGGCTGGACGGCACCGTCCTGCGCGACGAGCACGGGTTCATCCTGGCCGGACCCGACCTCACCGCCGACGGGCGGCCGCCCGCCGACTGGGAGCTGGACCGGCCGCCGTACCACCTGGAGACCAACGTGCCCGGCGTGTTCGTCGCGGGCGACGCACGTGCCGAGTCCGCCAAGCGGGTCGCCTCCGCCGTCGGCGAGGGCGCCATGGCCGTCATGCTCGTCCACCGGTACCTGGAGCAGTCGTGAGCGGTCGTCCGGCGCCGTGCAGCCCCAAGGAGGTCGGCTCGCTGTTCCTCTTCGAGAAGCTGTCCCCCGAACAGCTCGGCCGGCTGTGCAGCGAGGGCCGGGTGGAGCGGTTCGACCCCGGTCCGGTGTACACGGAGGGCGACCCGGCCACCTGCTTCTACGTGATGATCGAGGGCTCGGTGGTGCTCTCACGCCGGGTCGGCGGCGACGACGTGGAAATCGTCCGCACCTCCCAGCGCGGCGTGTACGCGGGCGCCATGCAGGCCTACCTCGGCGACCGGGTGCGGCAGGTCTACAACAACTCGCTGCGCGTCACCGCGCCGACCCGTTTCTTCGTGCTGCCCGCGGACACGTTCGCGAGCATCATGCGGGAGTGGTTCCCGATGGCGGTGCACCTGCTGGAGGGACTGTTCCTCGGGTCGAAGAGCACCCAGGCGGCCGTCGGGCAGCGTGAACGGCTGCTGGCGCTGGGCTCGTTGTCCGCCGGGCTCACCCACGAGCTGAACAATCCGGCGGCGGCGGCCGTCCGCGCCACGGCGGCGCTGCGGGAGCGGGTGGCGAAGATGCGGCGCAAGCTGGCCGTCATCGCCGGGGGGCCGTTCTCGCGGGAGGCGCTGGCACAGCTGATCGAGATTCAGGAGCGCACCGCCGAACGGGTCGCCAAGGCGCCGGTGCTCGCTCCGATCGAGGCCTCCGACCGGGAGGACGCCCTCACCGACTGGCTGGAGGACCACGGCGTCGAGGGGGGCTGGCGGCTGGCGCCCACGTTCGTGCAGGCCGGGCTCGACGTGGACTGGCTGGAGCAGGTCGCGGCGACCGTGGGAGACGAGATCCTGCCCGGGGCCGTCGGGTGGCTCAACTACACGGTGGAGACCGAGCTCCTGATGGACGAGATCGCGGACTCCACCACCCGGATCTCCCAGCTCGTCGACGCCGCCAAGCAGTACTCGCAGCTGGACCGCGCTCCGCACCGCGTCGCCGACGTGCACGAACTCCTCGACAGCACGCTGCTGATGCTGTCGGCCAGGATCGGGCCGCGCATCGAGGTGGTCAGGGAGTACGACCGCACGCTGCCGCGCATCCCCGCCTGTCCCGCCGAACTCAACCAGGTGTGGACCAACCTCATCGACAACGCGGTCGCCGCCATAGGCGAGGGCGGTGAGGACGGCACGCTCACGGTGCGGACGGCACGCCACGACGACCGGCTCCTGGTGGAGTTCCGGGACACCGGGCCCGGTGTCCCGCCGGAGATCCGCGACCGCATCTTCGACCCGTTCTTCACGACCAAGCCGGTGGGCCGGGGCACCGGGCTGGGACTGGACATCTCCTGGCGCATCGTCGTCAACAGGCACCACGGCGCCCTGCGCGTGGAGTCGGTGCCCGGCGACACCCGTTTCCAGGTCCTCCTGCCGCTCACCGCGGCCCCCGACGACCTCCTGCCCACGCCCGAGGAGCCGGTATGACCGGCGACTCCGGAATCCGCCCCGGCGTCCCGCCGAGCGGCACCGGCGGCGTCGAGTGCGACGTGGCCTGCGGCTGGTGGTTCCCTCTGGGGCGCTGCGCGGGGTGCGGCCACGTCGGCTGCTGCGACGACTCCCCCGCGCGGCACGCCACGGCGCGCCACGAGGCCACCGGGCATCCGTGATCCGCAGCTTCGAGCCGGGCGAGGGCTGGTTCCGGAACTACGCGACGGGGGAGCTGTACGAGTGCGGGCCCGAACTGGCGCCGCCGGTCAGCCACCCGGCGGACCAGCCGGCGCCCGGGCCCGCCGGGCGGGTCCCGGCGGACCGGGCGGACACGCTGCGCTGAGCCCCGCCGGGTTCGGCCCGCCCGCCGGCCGCTGCGGGCGCACCCGGCGGTACGTGCCCGTGGCACGGCGTGAGCCGGATCCCAGGCCGCTGGGGGCCCCTCGCCCTTGCGCGCTCTGTGGCCGGGCGGGTGCCACCCGCCGCCCCCGCCCACCCGTCGCCGCCCCGGCGGCACTCCCGCCCGCGGAGGGGGGACCGTGCCAGTCGCCGTCGGTTCCCGCGCCGGGCGCCGTGGGCATCCCGGGGCGGTCGCCGGGGCCGCCGCCCCGCGCCGTGCGACGCCCGGCGGGGCCGTCGCACGGCGGCTCGCCGTGGTGTCCGCGGCCCGGGTGACCCGGGAGCGGGCCGCCGCCGATGACAGGTACCTCCGGGCGGGCCCGCACCCGGCGGGCGGGACGCGGCCTCCGGTCCGGTAGGGCCCCCGCGTGCCCGAGGGCGGGCCGGGTTCGGACGCCCCCGCAGGAACGAGCAGGGCGGTGCCGGCCCCGTCCCGCACGTCTCGCGACCCTTCCCGCCCATCCACCCCACCCGGTGATCGCGGGTGACCCGACTGTGTGTCGCCTCCGGAGATCTGACGGCATCGGGGAAGGTGGCCTCACCCGGTGGTGACCGATCCGGCACGGACGGTGCGCGGCGGAGGCGGGAGAGGAATCGGATGGCCTCACGAACGGTGTGCAGGAGTGCGCTGCTCGGATCCATGGTGCTGGGCCTCCTCGCGGGCCCGGCGCACGCGGCGGGCGGGCACCCCGGCCCATCGGCCCGCGCCGCTCTTCCGGCCCCCGACAACGCCGGCCTCAGCCGCCTCCTGCGGACAGCCCTGGCGCAGGGCGCGCCGGGTGCGATGGCGCGGATCGACGAACGCGACGCTGTGCACGGCACGGTCCACAAGGCCACCGAAGGGGTCGCCGACCGCGGCACCGGGCGGGTCATCGACACGGCCGACCGCTTCCGTATCGGCAGTGTCACGAAGACCTTCACCGCCGTGGTCCTGCTGCAACTGGCCGCCGAGGGCACGGTGCGGCTCGACTCCCCCGTCGACCACTACCTGCCCGGGCTGCTGCCCGACGACCGGATCACCGTCCGGCACGTGCTGAGCCACCGCAGCGGCCTCCACGACTACACCAACGACATGTTCGCCTCGACCGTGCCCGGCTTCGAGGCGGTCCGCTCGAAGGTTTTCACCTACCGTCAGTTGGTGGACCGGTCACTGGCGCACGCGCCCGTCCACGCCCCCGGCGGCGCCTACGCCTACTCCAACACCAACTTCGTGGTCGCCGGGATGCTCATCGAGAAACTGACGGGGCTCTCCGTGGGCGCCGCGTACGAGCAGCGCGTCATCAAGCCCCTGGGGCTGACCGACACCTTCTACGTGCATCCCGACACGGAGATCCCCGGCCGGCACGCGCGCGGCTACCTGACCCCGGACGAGGCGGGCGCGCCGCTGGTCGACGCGACCGAGCAGACGGTGTCCTGGGCACAGAGCGCGGGCGCGGTCGTCTCCAGCGCACGCGACCTGAACACCTTCCTGTCGGCCCTCCTCGGCGGCCGGCTGCTGCCCGCGGCGCAACTCGCGGAGATGGAGCGGTGGGTGCCGGCGGGCACCGGCCAGGCGTACGGGCTCGGCCTGCGCCGCCGCGACCTGTCCTGCGGCACCTCGGTGTACGGGCACACGGGCGCCGTCCAGGGCTTCTACACCTACGCGTTCACGACGAAGGACGGCCGGCGCAGCCTCACCGCGCTCGCCAACACCTCCAACAACGGCGACGTGCACGCCACGATGCTGCGCACGCTGGAGTCGGTGTTCTGCGGCAGGCGGGCGGCGCGCCGCACCGCCTCCGCGGCCGAGGGGCGGGAAGACGCCGAACTTCCCCGGTGATCTTGGCGGAAGCTGCCGCTCCGGGCCAGGATGCGCTCATGAAGGGTGAACTCTTTTCCAGCGAGCACGTGGTCCGGCAGGCGACGGCGGCGGCGGGCATGACCGTCGAGAACGCGAAGTGCGTCAAGTACACCGTGGACGGCGAGATGTTCGCCCGGCAGGGCTCGATGGTGGCCTACCGCGGCAGTCTGCAGTTCGAGCGCAAGGGCCAGGGCGTGGGCGGCATGCTCAAACGCGCGGTGACCGGGGAGGGTCTGCCGCTGATGGCGGTGCGCGGGCAGGGCGAGGCGTGGTTCGCGCACGAGGCGCAGAACTGCTTCGTCGTCGAGGTGGACCCCGGCGACGAGTTCACGGTCAACGGCCGCAACGTCCTGTGTTTCGACGCCTCGTTGTCGTACCAGATCAGGACGGTGAAGGGGTCGGGCATCGCCGGCGGCGGACTGTTCAACAGCGTGTTCAGCGGGCAGGGCCGGCTGGGGCTGGTCTGCGAGGGAAATCCGCTGGTCATACCGGTGACCCCGCAGCAGCCCGTGTACGTCGACACGGACGCCGTCGTCGGCTGGACCGCCCACCTGGGGACCTCGCTGCACCGGTCGCAGTCGCTCGGGTCGATGCTGCGCGGCGGCTCCGGCGAGGCCGTGCAGTTGATGCTGCAGGGCCAGGGGTTCGTCGTCGTACGCCCCAGCGAGGCGACTCCGCAGAAGGCCCAGCAGCACTGAGGGCTCCGGGCGGAGAAGGCGTCCGGCGGGTGATCTGCGCCGCACAGGCAACCCCGCCGCCGCTGCCGACGTCTTGATCGGCAACAGGTGACGTCCTGGCCGCCCGCGGCCGGGGCCGGCCCCCGACGTGCTATACACCCTGCGTATACACGGCGTGTATAACACGCGTGTGCGGACCCGGTGTCCGTACGCTGCGGGTCCGCCGGCCCGCCGCGCCGGCCCGGGCGTCCCCGTCACGGACATCAGGCAGCGGACCGAAAGGCATTCATGTACGGCAAGGCTTTCGCCCCCGAGTACCAGGGCGCCCTCACCTCCCTCTCCGTGAACTCCTCGCTGACCGAGGTCCTGGCCGCCGGAAGGCAGCAGCTGGAGGCCGCCGAACGGGCCGGGCGGCGGGGCGAGGCCGCGCGGTCCGGGCTGGCGGTCGCCGAGGCGCACCGCAGGCTCGGCCAGGTGCGGGAGGCGGACCTGGCCTGGAAGGCCAGCTACCGGGCCGCCCGGGAGGCCGGCGACGTGGCCGCGATGGCCTGGGCGCTGTGGAGCGGCGGCACGCTGGCCCGCCAGCGCGGGGCGTTCGCGCTGGCCTGGCGGCTGCTCGGGCTCGCGGCCGAACTCGGCGAACGCGGCGGGGACGTCGTCGTGCGCGGCTACTCGCTGGCCGGCCTCGCCGAGACCGGCCGGATCCAGGGCGACTACGAGGCCGTCGGCCGGCTGCACGAGCGGCTGCTCGCCGAGGCCCGCCGGCGCGGCGAGGCGCGGCACACGGTGTGGGCGCTGGAGGGCATCGCGCAGATGCACCGCAACACCGGGTCGTACGACACCGCGTACGAGATGTTCGAGGAGGCGGCCGGCATCGCGGCACGCGCGGACGACCGGCGCGGTCACGCCTGGGCGCTGCGCGGGCTCGCCGACATCGTCTCCGTCCGCGACGGGGACACCGAGCGGGCGCTCGCGCTGCTCTCCGAGGCGGAGGAGAGCTGCCGCGCGATGAAGCTGACGAGCGCGCTGGCCTACAACCACAAGATGCGCGGCAACGTCCTCTACCGCGCCGGGCGGTACGCCGAGGCGCGGGCTCTGTACGAGGAGGCCCTCGCGGAGTTCCGTGCCATCGGCGAGCCGCGCGGTGAGGCGCTCAGCCGGCTGGGCCTCGCCAAGTCCCTCGCCCGCCTGGGCCGCGACCGGGCCGAGACGGCGGCAGAACTGGCCGATCTGGCCCGCACGGTGGACCGCATCGGACTGCGGCACGCGCGGGAGATGGTGGCGCGGGCACAGGAAGAGTTCGGCGTGCCCACGACCCAGGCGGAACCGGAGGTTTCACGACCCCGCGGGGCAGCGCCCTCCCCCACCGCCCGTCCCGCCGGGCCGGGCTCCGCCCGCTCCTCCATACCGGAGCCCCGGCCGGCCGGGGCCTCCCCGGGCGGCGCCGGAACGCCTTGCGGCACCGGGTCTCCGGCCGGCGTCCGCGCCCCGGTGGCCGCCGGCTCCCCCGCCGGCACCGGCAGCCCGGCGAAGACCACCGGCCGCCCCGCCGGCGCCGGCACGTCCCTGGCCGACGCGGGAGCCGGGCGATGACCGCGCCGTCCCCGGCCGTGCCGGCGATGCCCACGGCGGCCGACGTCCTCGACCGCTGCCGGGCACTGGTCCGGCCCGCGCTGGCGGAGGCCGTCGGGCGACTGCACCCGTGGGTCGGCGAGATGGCCTCCTACGCCCTCGGATGGTGCGAGGTCGGCGGCGCCCCCGTGACCGCACCCGGCGGCAAGGGCGTGCGGCAGGCGCTGGCGGTGCTGGGCGCGGAGGCGGCCGGAGCCCCGGGCCGGGCGGGCGTCGCCGCCGCCGTCGCGGTGGAGCTGGTGCACACCTTCTCCCTGCTGCACGACGACATCATGGACGGCGACGGAACGCGGCGGCGCCGCCCGGCCGTCTGGAAGGCCTACGGCACCGGTCCGGCCGTCCTGGCGGGCGACGCCCTGTTCGCGCTGGCCGTCGAGACGCTCGCCACCGCCCCCGGCGGCGCCGCGGGCGTGCGCCTGCTGTCCACGGCGCTCACCGATCTGGTGCGCGGCCAGGCCGACGACCTGCTGTTGGCCGCGCGCCCGTTCCGCGGCCCGGACCGTGTGCGGCCCGAGGCGTACCGGACCGTGGCCCTGCACAAGACGGGTGCGCTGCTGGGCTGCGCCGCCGCTCTGGGCGCGGTGCTCGGCGGGGCGCCCCCGGCGACCACCGACGCGCTGGACCGGGCCGGGCGCCACCTCGGCGTCGCCTTCCAGATCGTGGACGACGTCCTCGGCCTCTGGGGCGACCCCGCGGTCACCGGCAAGCCGGTCCACTCCGACCTGCGTGAACGCAAGAAGACGTTCCCCGTGCTGGCCGCGCTGGACTCGCCCGGCCCGGCCGCCGGGCGGCTGGCCGCGCTGCTGGAGTCGGCCGGTGACCCGGGCGAGGCGGCGGCGCTGATCGAGGCGGCCGGCGGCCGTGCGGCGGCGCTGGCCGAGGCCCGCCGGCAGGTCTCCGCCGTGCGGGCGGCGCTGTCCGCGGTACCGATGGCGGCTCCGGCCGCCGCCGAACTGGAGGCGGTGCTGGACTACCTCGTCGGCCGCGACCTCTGACCCGTTGACCCCGGCGGCCCTGCCGGGTGAGGGTGCAGACGGCGCGGCTCCCTTTCTCCCGCGCCGGAAGGGTGACCGTCTTGATCGGCATCTCGGAGATCGACACCGCGGCCGAACGGATCGCCGGACATGTCGTCCGCACTCCCACCGTGCCCAGCCCCGGCCTGTCCGCGCTGCTGGGCGCCCCGGTGACCGCGAAGCTGGAACTGCTGCAGCGCACCGGCTCGTTCAAGGCGCGCGGTGCGACGGCGAAGCTGCTGTCGCTCGGCGAGGCCGAACGGGCGGCGGGCGTGGTGGCGGTGAGCGGCGGCAACCACGGGATCGCACTCGCGGTGATGGCGGCGGCCCTCGATGTGAAGGCCACCGTGGTCATGCCGCGGACGGCTCCCGCCCGGTCCGTGGAGATGGCGGAGGCCGCCGGGGCGTCGGTGCGGCTGACCGACGGCATGGGCGAGGCCTTCGCGCTGTCGGCGCGGCTGGGGGACGAGGGGCTCACCCTCGTCCACCCCTTCGACGACCCGGTCGTCGTCGCCGGTCAGGGCACGGTCGGCCGGGAGCTGGCGCAGGACGCCGGCGACCTCACCGACGTCCTGGTCAGTGTCGGTGGCGGCGGTCTGATCTCGGGTGTGGCGGCGGCGCTGCGGGCGCTCCGTCCCGGCGTCAGGGTGTGGGGCGTGGAGACCGAGGGCGCGCAGGCGATGTCCGAGGCCCTGGTGGCGGGCGGGCCGGTGCCGGTGGCGCTGTCGTCGGTCGTGTCGACGCTGAGCGCGCCGTCCGTGTCCCAGCTGACCTACGACCATGTGGCCGCCCTGGTCACGGACGTCCTCGTGGTCGCGGACCGGGAAGCGGTGCGCGGGTGTCTCGACCTCGCCGAGCACGCCAAGGTGTGGGCCGAGCCCGCCGCCGGGTGCCTCCTGCCGGCCGCCCGGCAGGTGCTGGAGCGCGTCGGACCCGGGGTCCGGCTCGGACTGGTGGTGTGCGGAGGCAACGCGACGACGGCGGACATCGGCTCCTGGGCGCACCGATTCGGGCTGCGTTGAGGGTCGAGGGGCGAATACCCGCGCCGGCGTGGGCCGGAATTCGGCCGCCGATCCCGCGTACCTCGGGTTACCACCAGGTCGGGTCCCGGTATTCGGGTCGCGGAATGCCGCGGTGCGTTCGCGGGGGAGGCGTCCGCGCCCGGGCGGCACGGGTCGTTCTCCGTGGTCCTTCCGGCGCGGGAGGCGGCCGTTCGGGCGGCGAGCCCGCCCGCCTCCGGTCGCGGTGGGAAGCCCTTACCGGCACCGTGCGTCCGAAATCCTTCGCACACTTGCTCACCGCGGTTGAATAAAAGGCAGGAACGCCCGCCCGGTCACGGATTCTTTGAACGCACTCCCCCGCGACCCCCGTACCAGAGGGAAAGGTGACAGCCAGGGCTTCAGCGAGGGATGACCATGGGCAAGGCGCACGTCTCCGCACACGAGTTGATCGCCGGACGCTACCGGCTCCTGGAGGTCGTCCACCGCGAGACCAACCGCGTCTGCTGGTACGGCGAGGACGTCGAGGCGGCGCGCCCCCGCCTGCTGACGCAGGTCGACCTTCCGGAAGGGGCCGACGAGGACACCGCCCGCCGGATCACCGCGCGCGTCCTGCGGGCGTCCGAGGCCATGGGCCTGTTGCGGCCGGGCAGGGTCGCCACGGTCGTCGACGCCGTCGTCGAGGCGGGCACGCTGTGGACGGTCACCGAGTGGATCGACGGCACGCCGCTGGGCGAACTCGTCACCGCGAAAGGCACGTTCTCGTACGTGCGCACCGCCCGCATCGGGCTGGAGCTGCTCGACGTGCTGGAGGCCGGGCACGCAGAGGGCATCACCCACGGCGAGCTCAGCCCGGGCCAGGTGTTCGTGCACGCCGAGGGCGGAGTCATGGTGGCCGGCTTCGGCCTGGTGGGCGCGACCCTGGCGCCGCGGATCACCGCGCCGTCGTACGCCTCCCCTGAGCAGGCCCGCGACGAGCGCGTGGGCCCCGCGGCCGATCTGTGGGCGCTCGGCGCGGTCCTGTACACGATGGTCGAGGGCCGTCCCCCGTTCCGCGACCGTGGCCTCTTCGAGGCCACGCTGAGGAGCGTGGACCGGCTGCCGCTGCGCAACCCGCTGCGCGCGGGACCGCTCACCCGGGCCGTGCAGGGCCTGCTCCGCAAGGACGCGCGGGAACGGCTGACCGCTCCCGTCGTCCGGGACGCGCTCGCCCGCGCCCTCAGGGAGGATCCCGGCACGGTCGGCGCGGCGCCGCCCCGTCCCCGCTTGCGCGGCGTCTGCGCCGCGGCCCGGCACGCGGGCCGGTCCTGGAGCCGGCGCACCCTGGCCGCGGGCACGGCCCTGGCCGTCGTCACCATCGGTCTCGCCGTCCTCGCCGCCACCCACCGGCTGCCCGGCACCGGATCCGGGGGTTCCCCCTCCGCCGCCGGCACGGCGGACCGTCCCCCCGCCTCCGCCACCGCTTCGCCGCCGGGCGGCGGCGCCGGGGGCGGCCCGCCGCGGCCGTCGCCGGACGCCACGCCCCCGGCCGTGCCGTCCGGCTACCGCCTGTACCGGGCCCCGGAGGGCTTCTCCGTCGCCCTTCCCGCGGACTGGTCGCGGCTGCGCACCACGCGGGTGCCCGGCCCGGCCTACCGGGTGACGTTCGGGGCGAACGGCGACGCGCGCACCCTCGCTGTCACCTACAGCGAGGACGCCGGCCCGGACCCGGTCGCCGTGTGGCGGGACGAGGTCGAGCCCGACCTGAAGCGGACGGGCGGATACCGGCGGGTCGGCGAGATCCGGGCGACGACGTACCAGGGGCGCAGCGCCGCCGACATGGACTGGCTGGCCGGGACCGGCGAGGACCGGGTGCGCACGTTCGGCCGCGGCTTCCTCCTCGGCGGCCGGCGCAGCTTCTCCCTGCGGTGGACGACCCCGGCCGCCGACTTCGGCGCGGCGGTGAACCGGCAGGCACTGGAGGTGTTCCTCCAGTCCTTCCGGCCGGGGCCGGACTGATCCGCCGTTTTCGGCTACCTCGGGTGGGAACTCGCAGGTCATGGTGCAAATCGGATACACGATGATGACCGAGCAGGCCGGACCCCGTGAGCTGGTCGGCCACGTGGTGCGTGCCGAGGAGGTCGGTTTCGACTTCTCCGTCACCTCCGACCACTACTTCCCGTGGCTGCGCTCGCAGGGCCACTCGCCGTACGCGTGGAGCGTCCTCGGCGCGGCGGCCCAGGCGACCTCGCGCATCCCCCTGATGACCTACGTGACCTGTCCGACGTTCCGCTACCACCCGGCGGTCGTGGCACAGAAGGCGGCCACCGTGCAGCTGCTGTCCGAGGGCAGGTTCCGGCTCGGGCTCGGCTCGGGCGAGAACCTCAACGAGCACGTGGTGGGCGTCGGCTGGCCGGCCGTCGACGTACGCCACGAGATGTTCGAGGAGGCCGTCGAGATCATCCGCGCGCTGTTCGAGGGCGGGCACGTCACCCACCACGGCACACACTTCGACGTGGACTCGGCCCGGCTGTGGGACCTGCCGGACCAGCCGCCGCCGATCGGCATCGCGGTCTCCGGCGAGCAGTCCTGCCGCCTCGCGGGCCGGCTCGCCGACCTCGCCATCGCGACGGAGCCCAAGGCGGGCCTGCTGGAGGCCTTCGACCGGCACGGCGGCGAGGGCAAGCCGCGCGTGGGCCAGCTGCCCGTCTGCTACGACCCCGACCGCGACACGGCCGTCCGGCGCGCACACGAGCAGTTCCGGTGGTTCAGCGGCGGCTGGAAGGTCAACGCCGAACTCCCCCACCCGGACTCCTTCGACGCGGCGACGCAGTACGTCAGGCCGGAGGACGTGGCGGAGTCGATCCCCTGCGGTGACGACCCGGAGGCCTTCGTGGAGGCCGTACGCCCCTACGCCGAGGCCGGGTTCACCGAGATCGCGCTCGTGCAGATCGGCGGTGAGTCGCAGGGGGCGTTCCTGGACTGGTCGGCGAAGACCCTTCTGCCCGCGCTGCACGACGCGCTGGACTGAAGCTTAGCGGCCATTCAGCCGGATTGTCCGAAGTGTCGGCCGCGACATCCGGCCGCACGGCGGAGATTCACCCGGACGCCTGAGCATTGTGCGCGTGCAGGGGGTACTAGAGGGCTCTACGTCCTCGTTGTTCCCGGAAGGCCCCCTCGTGAAGTCCTACGTGCACAAGACTCTCGTCATGCAGCTGCAGGCCGGTGCGGCGGACCGTTTCCCCGTGCTGGCGCACCTGAGTTACGACTCCGACGACCCGTTCGCCGTGACGGCGGTCTTCAGCCACGACGGACGGGTGCTGGCCCGGTGGAAGCTGGACCGGGAGATGCTCGGCGAGGGACTGCGCCATCCGGTGGGTGTCGGGGACGTCCGCTTCCGCCCCGTCTCGACCGGACTGTGGGAGGAGCTGCGGATGGACTTCTACGGCGACACCCACCCCGGCGGCGACCGGCACCACGCGGCGGTCTTCGCGTGGGCGCCGGGCGTCGCGGCCTTCCTGCGCGAGACGCACCGGGTGGTCGCCCCGGGCCGTGAGGAGATCCACGTGGACGACTTCCTGGCCGAGGTCATCGCCGGGAGCTGAGCCCGGCGACCTGAGAGGCGTCGCTCATGCCGTCACCGGCGGCCTCGCCACGACGGGACTTGTGGTGGACCGGCGCGGACGCGTTCCGCGCCGGTCCACCGGGCATGTCCGGGACACGCGGGAGGACCTGTGCCGTGCCCCGGCCGGCGCGGCCGTCTCCGGTGCGCCCGCCCGGGAGCGCCCGGCGGCTCGCCGCCCGCACCGCCTCAGCGTGCGGTGTAGCGGCGGCGGGTCCACAGCGGCACGGCGAACCAGAACAGCACGTACCAGACGACCACGCCCGTGACCAGGTACGGAACCCAGGCGTCATGGGTGGCCACCCGGAGGATCAGCAGCAGTGACGAGGCCGTCGTCGCGAGCAGCAGCAGGAGGCCGACGAACGTCATGCGGGAGGCCCAGCGCACGGCCTGCGGCTTGACACGCCGCCCGGCGACGAGGCGGTGCAGGGAGACCGGACCGATCAGCGCACCGGTGGCACAGGCGCCCAGGACGACCGTGAGAATGTAGATGATCTGGTTGGAGTGCTCCAGGGTGGCGTACTTGGGCTGGAAGACGACGGTCAGCAGGAAGCCGAACAGGATCTGCACGCCGGTCTGGGCGACGCGCACCTCCTGTATGAGCTCACCCCACTTGCGGTCGGCTCTCTCCTCCTCGGTCTCGTCGCGTCCCCGGTGCTTCTCCACGCTCTCTTCCACGGCCGACACACTGCCTCCCCTTTTTCCGGCTGTCCGACTCATCTGTCGTCGCACGTTCCCCGGTGGACGGCAAACGTGCCCGGTCACCGGGTTGTTTGACCGATCATCCAACGGTTACCCGGTGCGGGACGCACACAGCGCAGTCGAGGAGGTCCTGGCCGATGTCCGGCACACAGCTCACGGTGACGATCGACGGCGGCGAGGTCGCCGACGCCCGAGCGGTCGTCAAGACGCTGGAAGGCGTCTTCGGGGCGGTGGACGAGCTCCCCGCCGACGAGAGGGCCACCATCCGTACGGCCACCTTCTCCGACGCCACGGCGGAGCGCTCACCCGGTGACACGGACGCCGGCGGCCGGCTGTCCGCGCCGGTCACGGTGACCGTCCAGGGCACTCCGGAAGCCGTGCGGAAGGCGAGCGAGGCACTCACCCAGGCGTTCACCTCACGGGACGAGGGAGCGGCCGCGGGAGACCAGGAGCAGGAACGGCAACTGCACCTGGAGCCCTGAACCACCGGACCACCGCCGCACGCGAAACGGCCGGGGAGCGCCCAGCGCTCCCCGGCTGTCGCACGTCCGCGTGCGTCGCGTCCTTCGTACGTCGCGCGGCTCGATCCGGACCGGCCGGTCCGGCTGGGCCCGGCATGCCCGATGCGGGTCGGCCCGGCGCGGTTCGCTCCCGCGCGGGTCCGCTGCGGGCGGGGCCCGGTGCGACTACCAGCGGTGTTCGACCTGCTCCTTGATCCGGCGGTCGTACAGGTCCCGGACCGCCGCCAGGGTCTCCTCGCTCAGCGGGGGCAGCTTCGCGGCGGCGGCGTTGGCACGCGCCTGCTCGGGCGAGCGGGCGCCCGGGATGACGGTGGTGACACCGGGCTGCTGGACGATCCAGCGCAGCGCCAGCTGGGCCGGGGTGTATCCCTCGGGGGCGAGGGCGGCGAACTCGGCCGCGGCCTCCACTCCCGTGGCGTAGTCGACGCCGGAGAAGGTCTCGCCCTGGTCGAATGCCTCGCCGTGCCGGTTGAAGCTGCGGTGGTCGTTCGCGGCGAAGACCGTGTCCTTGGTGTACCTGCCCGACAGCAGTCCGGAGGCCAGCGGGACGCGGGCGATGATGCCGACGCCGGCCTCCCGCGCCGCCGGGAGGACCTCGCGCAGGGGCTTCATGCGGAACGGGTTCAGGATGATCTGCACGCCGGCCACGTTCGGCCGGGCGATGGCCGCCAGCGCCTCGGCGCAGGTCTCGACGCTGACCCCGTACGCGGCGATGCGGCCCTCCTCGACCAGGGTGTCCAGCGCGTCGAACACCTCGTCGCTGGAGTACACCGGCGTGGGCGGGCAGTGCAGTTGCACCAGGTCGATGCGGTCCACACCGAGATTGCGGCGGGAGCGGTCGTTCCAGGCGCGGAAGTTGTCCAGGACGTAGTTCTCCGGGATCTGGTCGACGCGCCGGCCCATCTTGGTCGCGACCAGCACGTGCAGGTCGGGCCGGGAGCTCAGGAAGCTCGCGACGGTCGCCTCGCTGCGTCCGTCGCCGTAGACGTCGGCCGTGTCGAAGAAGGTCACTCCGGACTCGGCGGCCGCCTCCAGCACCGCGAGGGCTTCCTTGTCGTCGACGTCGCCCCAGTCGGCGCCCAGCTGCCAGGTGCCCAGGCCGACAACGGATGCATGCTGCCCCGACCTGCGGAATTCACGTTCGTCCATGCCGTCAGTCTGTCATCCGGCCCGGAGGCGCGCGGGAGCGCCCCGTCCGGAGCGGGCACGGGAGCGCCCCGTCCGGACCGCCGCTCCGCGCGCGGGACGGTCAGGGCGTCAGGTGGGCCTGGACCGTGGGCGCGTACCGCTCCACGAGTTCGTCGACCGTGCTCGCGCGCATCCGGCTGCCGCGGGCGATGCCGTACATCACGCCCAGGCCGAGCAGGGCGGCGACGGCCAGTTCGGCGCGCAGGCCGGCGTCGGCCCCCGGGAGGCGGGCCGCGAGGCGCGCGGTCACCTGGGTGCGGAAGTTGGCCCGCAGGACGTCGCCGTGCTCGCCCTGCAAGGGCGCGAAGACGATCCGCAGGACGGGGTCGGCGCCCCGCTCCTGCTGGCTGACCAGGACGTAGCGGACCATGTGCCGGCCGAGGCCGCCGAGCGGCGCGTCCAGCAGGGCCGCGGCGTCGTCCTCGAACGACATGACCCGGGCGAAGAGCGCGTCCTTGGTGCCGAAGTACTTGAGCACCAGCGGCGGGCTGACCCCGGCGCGCGCGGCGACCGCCTTGAGGGTGACGTCGGCGTGCGCCTGCCGGGCCAGGAAGTGGCGGGCCGCTTTCAGGATGGCGGCCTTGGTCGCCTCGGCGTCCCGGCGGGCGGACGCGGGCGGGGAGGTCCCGGGTGGAGTGCTCACGGCGCTCATGTTCCCTCCAGCGCCTGGTCCCTGACCTCCCGGGTGCCCAAGCGGACGCGCCGGGGGCCGCCGGGGGTGCTGTCGCCGGGGATCGACAGGGCAACGGCGCACGCGGCGAGGGCGACGGCGCCGGCCATCGCGAACGCGGTCAGGTAGCCGTGCAGGGTGGGCACCGGTATGCCGCCGACAGGGCTGCTGTGGTGCACGAGGACCGCGGCGACGGCCGCGCTGGAGACGGCTTGGCCGATGGTCCGCATCAGCACGTTGACGCCGTTGGCGGAGGCGGTCTGCGCGGCCGGGACGGCGTGCAGGATGAGCGTGGGCAGCGCCGAGTAGGCGAGGGTGGTCCCGGTCGCCACGACCGTGGCCCCCAGGATGACCGTCCAGAGGTCGCGGCTGTCGGCGATGCGCAGGGCGTAGCCGCAGGCGATGACCGCGGCGCCCAGGGCGAGCGTGACGCGGGGCCCGCGGGCCGCCGAGATACGGGCCGACAGGGGTGAGAAGAGCAGCATGGTGACGCCGCCGGGCAGCAGGCACAGCCCGGTGGCGACGATCGACAGGTCCAGTCCGTACCCGGTCGCCTTCGGAGCCTGCACCAGCTGGGCGGTGACCAGAGAGTTGGCGTAGAACGCGAACCCCGTGAGCAGGGCCGCCACGTGGGACAGGCCGACCCGCGGGCGCGACACCAGCCGCAGGTCCACCAGCGGCCGCCGGGCGCGCAGCTGCTGCCACCACCACGCGGCCAGGACGACGGCGGCGCCGAGGAAGAGCCCCACGATCCGCGGGCTGCCCCACCCCCACTGCCCGCCCTGGGACACGGCCAGCAGCAGGCACACCAGCCCGGCGGCCAGCCCGAGCGCGCCCACGACGTCGAACCGGCCGGGCTCCCGCACCGGGGACTCCTTCACCGCCCACCACACCGCCGTCACGCCGAGCGCGCCGAGGGCGCTGGTCAGCCAGAACATCGTGTGCCAGTCGGCGTACTGCACGACCAGCGCGGCCAGCGGCAGGCCCAGCGCCGCGCCGATGCCGACGGTGGAGCTCATCAGGGCGACCGCGGACCCCCGGCGGTGCGGCGGCAGCTCGTCCCTGAGGATGCTGATCGACAGCGGCACGACGGAGGCGGCGGCGCCCTGCAGGGCGCGGGCCGTGACGAGCACGCCGATGTCCGAGGACAGGGCGCACATCACCGAGCCGGCGGTCATCAGGGCCACAGCCGCGGTCAGCACCCGCCGCTTGCCGTACATGTCGCCGGCCCGGCCGAGCACGGGGGTGAGGACGGCGCCGGACAGCAGCGTCGCGGTGACCATCCAGGAGACCGCGCCCGGCGAGGAGCCGGTCAGCCGCGGCAGGTCGGGCAGCAGCGGCACGACCACCGTCTGCATGACGGCCATGAGGATGCCGCCGAAGGCCAGGACCGGGATGGTGAACCGGTCCCGCGCGGGCGTCCCGGAGACGCGGGAGGCGGACGGGCCGGGCGTCGGGGCGGACGAGTCCATCGGCACTCCAGAGGGCGACCCGGAATGTTTGGTGAATGTCGATTCACCTTAGCGGGTGAACGGGCCTTCACCAACCGGTGCGCCTCCTGGAAGCGGGCGGTGGACGACCGGGCGGGCACGGCCGGCACAGGCGCCGTCACGTCCCCGGCGGACCGCCGCGGGCCGCGCCGGAACAGCGCGGGCAGGGACCGGCAGGAGCCGGTGCCCACGCGAGGAAGTCGCAGCGCCGTGGCGGGGCGTTACCCGGCGTCCGCCGTACGGCACTCCGGGTGGCCCCAGCCCTGCGGGTTCTTCGCGATCGGCTCACCGGCCTGGTAGGAGCGCCCGCACGAGCAGCGGCCCGGGAACTTCGCCTTGATCGTGCGTGCCGACGAGCCGCCGCGTGTCCGGCCGCCCTTGGCGCCGGCCGCCCCCCGGCGCGGCGTGGCGGACGCCGGGACGGTGGGCGAGGGGGGCGGCTCCGGCGAGCCGAGGGCGCTGCCCGCGGGCTCCTGCGTGGTCGCCGCCCGGCTGGCGGCCCGGTCGGCGAAGTCGTTGAGCGGGTCGCCGTCGACCTGGTGCGCGGGCACGTACCGGAAGTCGACCGAGCGGCCCTCGAGCAGTGCGTCGATCCGCACGACCAGCTCCTGGTTGGCCACCGGCTTCCCGGCGGCCGTCCGCCAGCCGTTGCGCTTCCAGCCGGGCAGCCACGTGGTCACGGCCTTCATCGCGTACTGCGAGTCCATGCGCACCTCGAGCGGCACGTCCGGGTCCGTGGCCGTCAGCAGGCGCTCCAGCGCGGTGAGTTCGGCGACGTTGTTGGTGGCCCTGCCCAGCGGCCCCGCCTCCCACCGGGCGGGAGTCCGGAGATCGTCGGAGACCACCCACGCCCAGCCCGCCGGACCCGGATTCCCCTTCGACGCCCCGTCGCACGCGGCCACCACACGTTCACCCATGTGCCCGATCATGCCATCGCGAACGGACCCCACGCGAACACCGTGCGCCGCGCCGAGGGCGACCGGGCAGCGGCGGCCACACTGGAAGGCGGACACGGGCGGCCGCGGAGGACGGGGCACGGTATGGCGGACGGCACGACGATGCGGGCGTGGGCGGTGACCACCCCCGGACCGGTGGAGCAGGATCCTCTCGAGCTGGTGACGAAGCCGGTCCCGGTGCCCGGGGACGACGAGCTGCTCGTGCACGTGCGGACGTGCGGGGTGTGCCGCACCGACCTGCACATCGCCGAGGGCGATCTGCCGGTGCGCCGGACGGGTGTCACGCCCGGGCACGAGGTCGTCGGGGTCGTCGCGGGCCTCGGCGCGGCGGTGACCGGTTTCCGGGCCGGTGACCGGGTGGGCGTGGCCTGGCTGAGGAGCACCGACGGCACCTGCGCGTACTGCGTCCGTGGCGCGGAGAACCTGTGCCCGTCGTCGCGGTACACCGGCTGGGACGCCGACGGCGGATACGCGGAGTACACCACCGTCCCCGCCGCCTTCGCCCACCGCCTGCCCGACGGCGTCGACGACGTCGCGGCGGCCCCGCTGCTGTGCGCGGGCATCATCGGTTACCGCGCGCTGAAGCGGGCGTCGCTGCCCCCAGGCGGGCGGCTCGGCCTGTACGGGTTCGGCGGCAGCGCTCACCTGTGCGCACAGCTGGCGCTCGCCCAGGGAGCCACGGTGCACGTGCTGACCCGGGGTGCGGCCGCACGGCGACTGGCCCTGGACCTGGGGGCCGCCTCGGCCGGGGACGCCTACGCGCCGCCGCCGGAGCCGCTGGACAGCGCGATCCTGTTCGCCCCGGTGGGCGACCTGGTCCCCGTGGCGCTGCGGGCCCTGGACCGCGGCGGCGTCCTGGCGGTCGCCGGGATCCACCTGAGCGACGTCCCGCCCCTGCGCTACGAGAGCGAGCTCTTCTACGAGAAGGAGCTGCGCAGCGTCACCGCGAACACGCGCGAGGACGCCCGGGAGTTCCTGGCGCTGGCCGCCCGGCACGGCGTGCGTGCCACCACGCACACGTATCCGCTCTCGCAGGCGCGGCAGGCCCTGAGGGATCTGAAGGCGGGCCGCTTCGACGGGGCCGCGGTCCTGGTCAACGACCTGTCCTGACCGGTCACGACCGTCCGGCTTCGCGGTCCTTCAGGGGGCACGCGCGATCCCGGTCCCGGGCCGCCTGCCGCCGGAGTCCGCCCGGCCGGCTCCCCCTCGGCGGGCGGGCCTGCCGGGCGGTCCGCCGTCACTCCCCCGCGTACGCCTTCCTCAGGGCGGCGATGTCCAGCTTGCCCATCGCGAGCATCGCGCGCGTGGTACGGGCCGCCTTCCCGGGGTCCGCATCGCTGATCATGTCGACGAGGCCGTCCGGGATCACCTGCCAGGAGACGCCGTACCGGTCCTTGAGCCAGCCGCAGGGCCCGGGCTCGCCGCCGCCCTCGGTGAGCCTGCTCCAGTAGTGGTCGACCTCCTCCTGGTCCGCGCAGTGGATCTGGAAGGAGATGGCCTCGTTGAACCGGAACTGCGGTCCGCCGTTCAGCGCGGCGAACCGGTGGCCGTTGGCCGTGAACTCGACGACGACCACCGAGCCGGCGGGCCCGGGACCGGCCTCGGTGGAGCGGCTGATCCGTCCGATGCGGGAGTTCTTGAAGACGGAGACGTAGAAGTGGGCGGCCTCCTCGGCCTGGCCGTCGAACCAGAGACACGTCGTGAATCCCTCAGCCGGCATGTGAACCTCCTGGAGCGTGGAACGCGGTCACCGGTGTCGACTGCCGCGCGGCCCGGAACTCATCGGTCGCGCCGGACATTCGTCGCCTGCGAGGACCGGGACGGACTCGGCCGCCGCTTCCGGGCCCCGGCGACGCTCTGCCCGCGGCGAATCTGCCGCGGGCAGAGAGATCCCCGCGCCCCCGGATTCCCCGCCCAGAGTGGGCACAGCGGCGAGCACGCCGCGTCCGATCGCCTCGACCACTCGACGAGGAGCGCCGATGCACCCACTCACCGCCGGCCGTCCGCCGGTCCCGCAACCGCGGGCCGAGGACGGCGACACCCCTGCGACCCGTTTCGACGACCACCTGGCCGCCCAGCTGCTCGACCAGCGGATCGTGCTGCTGGGCACCCAGGTCGACGAGGTGTCCGCGAACCGGGTCTGCGCCCAGCTGCTGATCCTGTCGGCGGAGGACCCGCGGACCGACATCAGCCTGTTCATCAACAGCCCCGGCGGCTCGGTGCACGCGGGCCTCGCCATCTACGACACCATGCGGCTCGTCCCGAACGACGTCTCGACCCTCGCGATGGGCTTCGCCGCCAGCATGGGCCAGTTCCTGCTCGGTGTCGGCGCGCCCGGCAAGCGGTTCGCGCTGCCCAACGCGCGGATCATGATGCACCAGCCGTCGGCCGGCATCGGTGGTACGACCGCGGACGTCGAGATCCAGGCGGAGAACCTGGAGTTCACCAAGCGGACCATCGAGCGGATCACCGCGGAGCACACCGGTCAGAGCCCGGAGACCATCGCCCGGGACGGCGACCGCGACCGGTGGTTCACCGCCGAGGAGGCCAGGGAGTACGGCATCGTGGACCGGGTGGTGGAGTCCTTCGCCGACGTCCGCCCGGCCGCCACCCGGCGACGGATGGGGCTGTAGTCATGGGGACGTACACGATTCCGAACGTCGTCGAGCGCACACCGCAGGGCGAGCGGTCCTACGACGTGTTCAGCCGGCTGCTGTCGGAGCGGATCATCTTCCTCGGCACCGAGATCGACGACGGTGTCGCCAATGTGATCATCGCTCAGCTCCTGCACCTGGAGTCGGCGGCACCGGAACAGGAGATCGCGGTCTACATCAACTCCCCCGGCGGCTCGTACACCTCGCTGATGGCGATCTACGACACAATGACGTTCGTGCAAGCGCCGATCTCCACCTTCTGCGTCGGACAGGCCGCCTCGACGGCGGCGGTGCTGCTGGCCGGCGGGGACCCCGGGCGGCGGTTCGTCCTGGAGCACGCGCGCGTGCTGCTCGGGCAGCCGGCGAGCGGAGGCCGGCAGGGCACGGTGTCGGACCTGGCGCTCCAGGCCAAGGAGATGGTCCGGATCCGCGGCCAGGTGGAGGAGGTGCTCTCCCGCCACACCCACCACGACGTGGCGGCCCTGCGCGCCGACATGGACCGCGACAAGGTGTTCAGCGCGCCGGAGGCCGTGGCGTACGGGCTGGCGGACGAGGTGCTGAGCCGACGCCTCGCGACCGTCTGAGACACCGGCCCGCGCGGAGCACCGTGCCGCATGCCCAGCGCGGCACCGGGCCGGACGGCGGCGGGCCGGACATGGTGCCCCACCGGCTCGGCCGGGGGCGGTGGCACCGGGCCGGACGGGGGCGGCGGCACCGAACGGGGGCGGGCCGGGCGTGATGCCCGGCCCGCGCGCGGACGCCGGGTCGTCAGGCGGCCAGGCAGAGTCCGTCGCGGCGCGGGGCGGAGGTGCCACGGCCGCGGACGGCCGTCCGGCTCGTGAGCCGGACGAGTTCCCCCTGCGCCAGGGCCAGCAGGTCGCCGAGGCCGAGCCCGAGGGCGCGGGCGGCCGCCGCGAGGACCTCCGAGGAGGCCTCCTTGCGGCCCCGCTCGATCTCCGACAGGTACGGCATGGAGATCCTGGCCGCGTCGGCGACGTCCTTCAGCGTGCGCTTCTGGGCGAGGCGCCGGCGCCGCAGGACGTCGCCGACGAGGTCGCGCCAGAGGGGTTCCCGCACGGCGGGGGGCCGCCCGGACCCGGCGGGCGCGGGGGCGGGCCGGCGAGTGGCGGGCGCGGTTCCCGGAGGGCCGGACGCGGTGCGGTCGGACGCTGGGCGGGCGGTCCCCGGATGCGCGGCCGGCGGGCGCAGGGGGACGACGGGGGCTTGGTTCGGCGCTTGGTCGGTCACCCGCTTCAGACTAGGAGCCAGGGACGGCGGCGGAAGGGGTTGGCGTTCCGCCCTCGGTGAATTCCGTTCCGAGGGCCGCCCGCACGACCGGGGCCCGCACGACCCGCCGGGCTGTCCGGACGTCCGGTCCCGACGCGGCTTGCCTCCGCCGCGGGCGCCGCGTCAGGCGCACCGCGCAGGGGCCGGCCGGGGCCGGTGCCGCCCCGATCCGGCGCCTCCGGCGTGGGTCCCCTCCGCCGTCGGCTTCCGCGGTCGCCCCGGTCGCGGTCCGCCGCCGGCTCCGCGGTCGGTCACGGCTCCCGCACGCGTGTCCGGAGGAGCCGGGAAATCCCGCACGTCGGCAGGCATACCGCCGGGCGAACCGGGTACATGCGCCGTCGCGGGCCGGGCCGGCGCGGACACGCACGACCGGACGCGTCAGGAACACAAGCCGGCGACGCCGAACCGTGACGTACGTGGGAGAGGTACCAGGTAATGGACACCGCGATCCGCTCTGAGGCCGAGGTCGAGGAGACCCAGGGGACCCGGACGGGTCACGGACCGTCGCCGGACGTCGCCGACCCGCGGACGGTCGCTCCGCGGGACGCCCGGGAACTGTCCCGCCACTTCTTCCAGCGCCTGACGGAACTCGAGGAGGGCACGCACGAGCACCAGTACGCCCGCAACACGCTGATCGAGATGAACATGTCGCTCGTGCGGTTCGCGGCCGGCCGGTTCCGCAACCGCGGCGACGACATGGAGGACATCGTCCAGACCGGCATGATCGGCCTGATCAAGGCGATCGACCGGTTCGAGCTCTCGCGCGAGGTGGAGTTCACCTCGTTCGCGCTGCCGTACATCGTCGGCGAGATCAAGCGGTTCTTCCGTGACACGACATGGGCGGTGCACGTGCCGCGGCGGCTGCAGGAGCTGCGGGTGGAGCTGGCCAGGGCGCGCGAGGAGCTTTCCAGCCGTCTCGACCGCGATCCGACGGTCGCCGAGCTGGCCACCCTCATGAACCTGTCCGAGGACCAGGTGGTCGAGGCGCAGATCGCGTCCAACGGTTACAACTCCGCGTCGCTGGACGCCGCCCTCACCGGCGACGGCGCCGAGGACGGCGAGGCCGTGCTCGCCGACTTCATCGGCGTCGAGGAGGAGGGCATCGGGCTCGTCGAGGACTTCCACGCCCTCGCGCCGCTGCTCGCCGAGCTCAGCGAGCGGGACCGGCAGATCATCCATCTCCGTTTCGTCGAGGAGGCCACCCAGGCGGAGATCGGCGAACGGCTCGGCTGCTCGCAGATGCACGTGTCCCGTCTGATCAAGCGCATCATCACCCAGCTGCGCAACGGCATGCTGGGCGAGCTCGGCTGCGCCTGACATCCCCGCCGGGCCGCGCCCGGCACTCGTGAGGACCGCAAGGGAAGCCGCCCCACGCTCGGCCGTGGACGGCTTCCACGTTCCCGGCGGCCAGGAACAGGGTGGGCCACTCGGGCGCGGGCGGACGGACAGCACAACGACGCGTCCCGCTTCGACCGGGACGCGGCAGGAGAGAGGGATCAGAGGCTCAGGTCCGCCTGAGGGCCACCACGGCGCGCACCCGCTTGCCCACCGGAACGCGCTCGACCGTCACGGCGGACGCCAGCGCGTGCACGATCTCCAGGCCGTGACGGCCCACGCGCTGCGGGTCCCGTGGGAAGCGCCGGGGCACGGCGGGGCTGCTGTCGTAGACGGACACGGTCACCGCGCCGTCCGTCCCCTCCAGCTCCAGGATGTAGGGCCCGTTGCTGTGCCGGTCCGCGTTGGTGACCAGTTCGCTCACCACCAGGAGCACTTCCTCGCCGGCCATGCGGTCGACGTCCGCGCACCACTCGGTCCGGAGCTGCTCGAGGAAGAACGTGGTGAACGACCGCGCCTCGGCGATGCATCCAGGTGCCCCCGTGTAGTGCGTCGTCCGCCGAAGCGGTTCCACGGGGACGTCGAAACCAGTCGGTATCACTGCCCCGTCCAGGTGCTCGATCATGCGTGTCTCTCTCGGAAGCCGGTGTGGCCGGACGCTCCTGCCCCGGTGCTCGTACCCCGAGCCGGTCTCCCCACTCCCGGTCGGCCGGTGTGACCTTCGCCCCCTTTTTCAGGACACCGGCGAGGCCGCGGGACACCGGCGCGATCCGGCAGCCGCCAGCGCGGTCGCGGCACCGCGCCGCGCGCTGTTCCACCGGGGAGCACAGGACAGCCCTTAGCGTGGCGGCGTGAGCCCGCGAAGCCCGTCCGTGCTGCCGGAGCCCCGTCACGGCTGGGCGCAGGCCGCGGGGACGGTCCTGGCCGGGCTGGCCGCCATGGGGCTGGTCGCCGCACTCGGGCTGTGGGCGGCCGGTGCCGCGGACCTGCCCGACCGGGCCTTCCCCCGGGTGGTCGCCGCGACCGTGGTGACGGCGGTCGGCGGCAGCGTGGAGCTGTCGGGGAACGCCGGTTCCCTCGCCGCGGCGCACGCCGATGTCACGGTGATGCCTCTGTCCGTCACGCTGGCCGGGGCGCTCGTGGTCGCCCGGGGCTTCCTGCGTCCGCTGCGCCGCCGGGCGGCCGCCGGGGTGCGGGAGCCGGCCGGCTGGGCGGCCCGGATCGCCGTGCTGTGGCTGCTCGCGCTCGTCGGTCTGGCCCTCGGGGCCCGCCAGACGTTCGCCGTCGACCCCCGCAACGGGCTGCTCGGGGACATCGGCGACTTCGCCGGTATCGCGCCGCGGGTCGGCTTCACCACGAACGTGGCGCTGACCGTGGTGTTCGGGCTGCTGTGGCTGGCGGGGGTCATGGTCGTGGCCCTGCTGGCCGCCCGCGGGGCGCCGCTGCCGACGCGGCTGCGGACCGCGGCGGGTCCGGCGGCGTACGCCATGGTCGTCCTGCTGCTCGCGTACGCGGCCCTGGGCGTCGTCGTCGCGCTCGTCACGGCGGTCACCCGCGGGCATCCCGCCCAGACGTTCGCGGTGATCCTGCTCGGCCTGCCGAACCTCGCCTGGCCCGCCCTCACCGTCGGCCTGGGCGCCGCCTGGCACGGCAGGGTGGACGGCCCGTTCGGCCTGCCCATGCCCCAGCTGCTGGACGAGGTGCTGCGCAGCCCGGACGTCTCCACGATCGACCTGTCCACGCTCGCCGCGCACGACGCCAGGGTGTGGTGGCTGGTCGTGGCGGACGTGGTGCTCCTGTCGGCCGCCGCCTTCCTGACGGCGGTGCGGTCACCGGCCGTGGTGCGCGCCTGGCGGCACGCCCTGCGCATGGCCGTCGCCCTGGCCGTGACGGTGCTGACGGTATGTCTGGTCGGCAGAATCTCCGCCCACTACGGGCTGTCGTTGCTCGGCATCGGTGATCTGGGCGGCGGTCTGTCCGGGGAACTGCTGCTGTGGCCCCAGACCGGAGGCGCACTGGGCCTGGCCCTGCTGTGGGGGCTGGTCACCGGCTTCCTCGGAGCGCTCCCGGCCCGGCGGGTGCACCGGCGGGGTGAGGCCGGGACGTCCCTGGGTGGGATTCGTTAGGGGATTGCGCACCCCGCCGGTGCCCGACGACGGAGTTCCGGCGGCCGGAAGTCCCGGCGACCGGTCAGCCCACCGGCAGGACGAGCGCGGGCAGGGTCCGCTGCATGCGCAGCGCGTCCACGGACTCGGCAAGGAGTTCGTACTCGGTGGTCTCGTCGCCGGCGGCGATCCGCACCAGCCGCCCGCCCGCCAGCTCGTCCGCCACCAGCTCCTGCTGAACGAGGTCGGCGGACCAGTTACGCAGGATGGCGGGCACGTCGGGGACGTTGTCGGGGACCGGGGTCAGGGCGCCCGGCGGCACGTACGGGGTGTCGGGACTCGGATCGAGCCGCTCGGCGATCCAGCAGGCCCGGTCGCGCAGCCACCACAGGGCCAGGGCCAGCGTGGGCGCCCGGTAGGTGCCGAGCGGTACGCCGATACGACGGCCGTCGCACACACCGTACGCGGTGACATGGCACAGGAATTCGTCGTGCACTGCTCCAACCCCCGTTGTGTGTTCTCGGTTGCCGGCCGTGCCTCGCTTTCCTTACGGATGCTGGGCGAGGAAAGTGCCCTCGACCTTCGAGTATGTTGACTCGTGAAACAGTGTCACCATGAATTTCCGGCCACTTCGTCGGCATATTCACGCCGCTTCATGGCCGAAATCAGGCGCATTCCAGGTCGCGTGGGCATTACCCCCCTGGTAATCGACCTCCGCCGCGGGTCCGGGCATGGTGGTCGCACCGGGTTGCCGAGACGGGGATCCGGCTCCCGACCAGCACGCTGACCTCGATGGAGGCTGATTCACCATGTCCGCGCAGACCGACCGTCACGACCGTGCCGTCGCCCGCTATTTCGAGGCCTGGAACGCCCGCGGAACGGAGACGCTGACGAAAACGGTGGCCGCCGCCTTCACACCGGACGGCTCCTACACCGACCCGCTCGCCGACGTCCGCGGGCACGAGCAGATCGCGGCCGTGATCTCCGCGGCCCAGGAGCAGTTCCCGGGTTTCTCCTTCCGGCTCAACGGCGTCGTGGACGGCCACCACGACACGGCGCGGTTCTCCTGGGAACTGGTGAGCGAGGCGGACGGTACGGCGCCGGTGGCCGGGTCCGACGTGATCACCCTGGACGGCGAGGGGCGGATCCGGACGGTGCTCGGCTTCCTGGACCGGGTGCCGGCCGGCGCCTGAGCGGCGCGGGCGACGAGCCCCGCCGCTCACGGCGGTCCGAGGGCTGACGGACCAGCGGGACCGCCGCGAGCGGAAGACCGACGCCGACCGCCCCGCAACCGGCAGCCACCGACCCCGCCCCGGAGACCGTCCGTCTCGCCGAGCGGCTCCGGGTGCCCCACTCGGACGGCGGGGCGTTCGCGGGGCGCGGCCGCGGCGGGGCGGCCGGGCGCTCTCGCCGCGGGCCGGGGCTGTCACCGGCCGGGCTGGTGGCCGGGGGTGGGGCGACGGCTGCCTACGGCTGGACGATCGCGTCGATGCGCGTGAGTTCGTCCGCGTCGAAGTGCAGGTTGCGGGTGGCCGCCACGCTGTCCTCCAGTTGCCGCGGGCTGCTCGCGCCGACGAGGGCGGAGGTCACGCGGCCGCCGCGCAGGACCCAGGCCAGGGCCATCTGGGCCAGGGACTGACCGCGGGACGCGGCGATCTCGTTCAGGGCGCGCAGCCGGCCCACGAGCTCCCCGGTCACCGCGTCGGAGTGCAGGAAGGGGCTGTCGCTCGCGGCCCGCGAGTCCTCGGGGATGCCGTCGAGGTAGCGGGCGGTCAGCAGGCCCTGCTCCAGCGGGGAGTAGGCGATGGAGCCGACGCTCAGCTCGTCCAGGGCGTCGAGCAGGCCCTCCTCCTCGGGGCGGCGGTCGAGCATCGAGTAGCGCGGCTGGTGGATGAGCAGCGGGGTGCCGAGCTCGCCGAGCATGCGCGCGCCCTCTCGGGTCTGCTCCGCGGAGTAGTTGGAGACGCCGACGTAGAGGGCCTTGCCCTGCTGCACCGCGGAGTGCAGGGCGCCCATCGTCTCCTCCAGCGGGGTCTCCGGGTCCGGGCGGTGGGAGTAGAAGACGTCGACGTGGTCGACGCCCATCCGCTTCAGGCTCTGGTCGAGCGAGGACAGCACGTACTTGCGGGAGCCCCACTCGCCGTACGGGCCGGGCCACATCAGGTGACCGGCCTTGGTGGATATCACCAGCTCGTCGCGGTACCGCGCGAAGTCGGCCCGCAACGCCTCGCCAAGGGCGGACTCGGCGGCACCGGGCGGCGGGCCGTAGTTGTTGGCCAGGTCGAAGTGGGTGACGCCCAGGTCGAAGGCACGGCGCAGGATCGACCGCCGGGTCTCGGCCGGGCGGTCCGGGCCGAAGTTGTGCCACAGGCCGAGGGACAGCGCGGGAAGCTTCAGGCCACTGCGTCCGGTGCGTCGGTAGGGCATGTCCGCGTAACGGTCGGGGTGGGCGGTGTACAACACGTCTCCTGGGGGTCGGCACGGTACTGACCGGTCGCACGTGACCCGGTGGCCGGTGGGCGCGGGTCACGGAACCGTGCCCCACTCTGGCGCGGCCCGGGGGCAGCGGTCCAACAGGAGAATCCGATGCGATTCAGCGGTTAGGCTTCTCAGTCATGGAACTGCGCCACCTCCAGCACTTCGTCGCGGTCGCCGAGGACCAGCACTTCACCCGGGCGGCGGAACGCCTCATGGTGTCGCAGTCGGGCCTGTCGGCCTCGATCCGGGCGCTGGAGCGGGAGTTGCAGACGCCGCTGTTCGTGCGCACCACCCGCCGCGTGACGCTGACGGAGGCCGGACGGGCGCTGCTGCGCGAGGCGGAGCGCATCCTCGCGCAGGTGCGGGCGGCCCACGAGGCGGTGGCCGCGGTCCAGGGCGTGCTGCGTGGCACCCTCTCCCTGGGCACCGAGCAGTGCATCGCGGGGGTGCACGTGGCCGGGCTGCTGGCCGCGTTCCGGCGCCGCCACCCGGACGTGGAGATACGGCTGCGCCAGGCCGGCTCCGGGGCGCTGGCGGAGGAGGTCACGGCAGGGCGGCTGGACCTGGCGTTCGCCTACCGGACGCAGGCGGACACGGACCAGCTCCGATCGGTGTCGCTGACCAGCGAGCCGATGACGGTCCTGTGCCATCCGGACCACCGGCTGGCCGCGGCGGGCGCGGTACTGGCCCCCGAGGACCTGAGCGGCGAGGTCTTCGTCGACTTCCATCCGGACTGGGGTCCGCGGCGCGCCACGGACGCCGCCTTCTCGGCCGCCGGCGTCCTGCGCTCGGTCGCCCTGGAGGTGAACGACGTGCACAGCCTCCTCGACCTGGTCGACGAGAACCTCGGTGTCGCCGTCGTCCCCCGGCACTTCCGGCACAAGCGCCCGTCGCTGACCGCGCTGCCGCTCAAGGGCACCGGCGACACCGAGTACGAGACCGTCGCCCTGCTGCCGCCGGAGCAGGCCACCAGCCCGGCGGCCCGCGCACTGGTCGGCCTGCTCGGACAGGGGCGCCCGGCGCCGTCCGGCGAGGGGGCGTCCCCGCGCTGACCCGGCGGGTGCCGCCGGACCGTCGCGGAGGCGGGGTTGCGGACGCGGGACGGCCGGCGATGCGCCATGGTGGACGCATGCATGCGAAGGACATCCTCATCGAGGGCTACGGCCGCATCCGGGAAGAAGTCCATGCCGCCGTCGACGGCCTGACGCCCGAAGAGCTCAACGACCGTCCCGCCGCCGGCGCGAACTCCGTCGCCTGGCTGGTCTGGCATCTCACCCGGGTCCAGGACGACCATGTCGCCGACGCCTTCGGTCTCGACCAGGTGTGGCTGGCCCAGGGCTGGGAGAAGCGCTTCGGGCTGGGCCTGGACCGTCACGACACCGGCTACGGGCACACCGCCGCGAAGGTCGCCGAGGTGCGGGTCGACTCCGCCGACCTGCTCACCGGCTACTACGACGCGGTACACGAACAGACCCTCGGCGCCCTGCGCGGCCTGACCGCGAAGGACCTCGACCGCGTCGTCGACGAGCGCTGGGACCCACCGGTCACTCTCGGGGTGCGCCTGGTCAGCGTCCTGTCCGACGATCTTCAGCACGTCGGACAGGCCGCCTACGTCAAAGGGCTCCTTCAGAGCGCGGCCTCGTAGCCCGGCAGGACGACGTCGCGCAGGAGGGCGTTGCGCTCGTCGAACGGGATGAAGGCGCTCTTGACGGCGTTGACCGTGACCGTGCGCAGGTCCGCCACCGTCCAGCCGGCCTCCTCCACCAGCTGGGACATCTCGCGGGTCATCGTCGTGCCGGACACCAGCCGGTTGTCGGTGTTGAGGGTGACCCGGAAGCCGAGGTCCTTCAGGGCGGTGATCGGGTGCTCGGCGATGGAGGTGGCGGCGCCGGTCTGCAGGTTGGAGGTCGGGCACATCTCCAGTGCGATGCGGCGGTCGCGCACCCAGGCGGCCAGCCGGCCCAGCTTGCCGTCCACGATGTCGTCGGTGATGCGCACGCCGTGCCCGACGCGCTGGGCCCCGCACACCTGGAGGGCCTGGTGGATGCTGGGCAGTCCGTGCGCCTCGCCGGCGTGGATGGTGAAGGGGACGTTCTCGCGGCGCAGGTGCTCGAAGGCGGCCAGGTGGTCGGCGGGCGGGAAGCCGTCCTCGGCGCCGGCGATGTCGAAACCGACGACACCGGCGTCACGGTGGGCGACCGCGAGGTCGGCGATCTCACGGCTGCGGTCGAACATCCGCATGCCGCACAGCAGCGTGCCGACCCGGACCGGGGTGCCGGCGGCGGCGGCCTTCGCCGTTCCTGCGGCCAGACCCTCCTGCACGGTCTCGACGACCTCGTCCAGGGTCAGGCCGCCCTGCAGCATCAGCTCCGGGGCGTAGCGCACCTCGCCGTACACGACGCCGTCCGCGGCGAGGTCGAGGACGTACTCCTCGGCGGTGCGGAGCAGGCCCTCGCGGGTCTGCATCACGGCGAGGGTGTGCTCGAAGGTGGCGATGTAGCGCACGAGGTCGCCGGAGTTGGCGGCGTCGTAGTACCAGGCGGCCAGCTCACCGGGGTCGGTGGTGGGCAGCCGGTGGCCGGCCGCGTCGGCGAGTTCGACGACCGTGGCGGGGCGCAGGCCGCCGTCGAGGTGGTCGTGCAGCACGGCCTTGGGGAGCCGGCGGAGCGTGTCGGTGTCGATGCGGGGCGCGGTCATGAGCGGGTGTTCCTCGGCAGACGGGTCTCGGGTGGGGTGGTCGGCAGGGCGGGGCCGGGCTGCGGGCGGGCGGCCCGTTTCCGGGGGCGGCTGGTGCGGCCGGCCGGGGGTCAGCCGACGGGCTGGAGCAGGTCCCAGCGGTTGCCGTACAGGTCCTGGAAGACCGCGACCGTGCCGTACGGCTCGTGGCGCGGCTCCTCCAGGAAGGTCACGCCGGCGGCGCGCATACGGGCGTGGTCACGGGCGAAGTCGTCGGTGTGCAGGAAGAAACCGACGCGTCCACCGGTCTGGTCGCCCACGCGGGCGTGCTGGGCGCCGTCCTTGGCGCGGGCGAGCAGCAGCCCGGGACCGGCTGCGGCGCCCTCGCCGTGCGGGTCCGGCCCGACGACGACCCAGCGGGAGCCGTCGGGGCGCGGGACGTCCTCGACGAGCCGGAAGCCGAGCGCCTCGGTGTAGAACCGGATCGCCTCGTCGTAGTCGTCGACGACGAGGGTGACCAGGGCGATGCGTCTCATCGGGGCCTTTCGGAACGGGCGGCCGTCGGGTGAATGTCGGGTGAGGTTATACGTAAAACCTCTCGTGCGCCAATCAGCGGTGGGAGGTGTCAACGACCGCCGCCCGACCTACGACGCCGACGCGGCCGGTGCTTCCTGGGCGGCCACGGTGGCGTTCCTCCACCGGCACCTGGGCTGACCTCCGGGCCCCACGCCGGCACGGCCCCGACGTCGCCCGCCGGGCCACCCCCCGCACCCCCCGGGGCCGGGGCCCCGGACGGGCCCCGGCCCCGGGGGTGGACGGCCCGGAGGGCGGACGGGCGGCTCAGGCCCCGGCCCGGCGACGGACGGCCCGGAGGGCGGACGGGCGGCTCAAGGGGCGGGCGACCCGGAGTCGGCCGCGCAGCCCGAGAACGACCTGCGTGCGGCCTCTCCCCTCGATGACCGCCCGTAACCCCGGGTGGTCCGCCCTGGGCTGTCTCAGGGATAGGTGTACGTGTTGAGTGTGGCGACCGCGGACGCCGGGTCACCGAGGTCGTAGCGGTCCACGGCGAGGAAGCTGGGCTTCTTGCGGGCCGCGGGGCGGCAGAACCGCTCGGCCCGGTCGGCGAGTTTGCCGTTGTCGGTCCGCGCGGTGGCGGAGACCGTGACGTCCCGGAAGTGGTTCATCACGAACAGCGGGCGGAAGCCGGGCTCGGTGTGCGTCAGCGGGATGTTCGTGCCCGCGTCGTACCACCGGCTGTAGCAGGACCAGTCGGAGGAGCCGAGACCCGAGCCCATCGACCAGTAGTTCTCGACCGTCCACTCCCGCTGGTACATGACGCCGAAGCTGTCCCGCGTGAGACCGGCCGCCTCGTCGGCGGAGCGGCTGTGGTCGGTGAAGACGAGCAGACGCCGGCCGGTGGCGGTGAGGTCGGCCAGCCTCGGCCATCCGTTCTGCCGGACTCCGGTGAGGTCGGGCCGGTAGAGCAGGTCCGACAGGCCGTCGACGCGGGACAGTTCGGCCCGCAGGACGCCGGGGTCGACGTAGTCCTCCAGGAAGACGGTGACGAACTGATCGGGGTGCGCCTTCAGGAAGCTCACGATCCGCTGGAGGTCGACCCACAGCGCGACCGGCCGGCTGACCAGGGTGCAGCTGTCGTGGCAGAGGATCGCGCCGTCCGGGGTCTGGTGGATGTCCAGCATGAACCCCCGCACGCCGTCGGAGAGTTGCTGCTCGATACCGCGGGCCTGGTTCGGGGCGAGGTCGACGAACGGCGGGGCGAAGCCGCCGTCGACGCCGTTCGCGTAGGCGTTGTGGGTGGTGAGGAACGTGACCTGGTCGAGGGTGCGCCGGTCCGCCGGCGGCATGGGGGACGTCGCCGGCGTCACCGGGGTCAGGTACCAGGTGGCGAGCGCGCCCGCCGCGCCGACGGCCAGTTGTGCGGGGTAGTTGCCGCCCGAGGGCTGGGCGGCGACGGTCAGACGGCGGTCGGTCCCGGGGGCGGCGAGCGTGTACCGGTCGGATCCGGACGGGCTGATGTCCCAGGCCGCCTCGGGGGTCGTGCAGGCGACGATGCGGGCCTGGTCGCCGGAGCGGCCGAGACAGCTCCCCGCCGTGTCGGCGCTCTCCAGGACGTACGACGATCCGCTCGCCCGGAGGGTCCACCGCTGGTGGTCCTCGTCGCCCTTGGGCCGGTGCTGTTCCACGGTGCCCTGGACGGCGGCCGCGTTGAGGCCGGTCGTCGCGCTCTGCAGGTAGTACGCTCCGGCGGACGGAACAGCCGTCGCGGCGCCGGCGGGTAAGGGCGCCACGACGGAGGCTGCCAGCGCGGCGGCCGTGGCGAACAGGGCGTGGGGAGTGCGCATAGGGTGTGCCCTTCGTGCGTCCGATGGTCAGGTGCATGACACCATGGCGCACGAGCGGGCATCAGCGGGAGAGGGCGCGTACCGGTCAATGGCCGGTACACCTCTGCCCTTTCGGATGGCCGGTCCGGCAGCAGGGCCGCGCGTCGGACCTGCGGTCGGACGGCTGCTCGCGCCTCTGCCCCGCGTCGCCGAACCGTGGACGACGCCGCAGCGTCGGTCAGGCAGCGGCCGTGGCCGCCCGAGAGGGAGTCGGCGGGGACGGGCCGGGCACCCTACTCGGCAGGTCGCCTCTTCCCTCTGCGCGGACCCCCTCCCAGGGCCTCTTGCTCGACGGGGAGCTGCTTGCGGGCGCTCCCGGCCGGATCCCGGGCGACAGGTCAGTGCTCGGCGGGCTGCACGAACGGGCGGACCTCGATGGGCAGCGTGGTGGCCCAGGCAGCCTTGCGCCCCCAGCGGAGTGCCGCCTCGTCGTCGGCGGCCTTGATCAGGCACAGTCCGCCCAGATACTCCTTGCCCTCGGCGTACGGCCCGTCGGAGGTCAGGACGTCCCCGTCGGCGGGACGCAGAACGGTGGCCGTCTCGGGGCCGTCCAGTCCGCCGGCGAACACCCAGGCACCGGCCTGCCGCAGTTCCTTGTGGAAGATGTCGAGGTTGCGGCTGATGGAGGCGAGGGCCTCGGTCGAGGGCGGCTCGCCCTCACTCGGCTGGATCACGCTGAGCAGGTAGTACTTCATGACGTCCTCCTGGGCGAAGCGGGGGTTCCCTCGCCTCCTACACGACGGTCGTGCCTCCGGAGGGGCGCCTCGCCCTACGCGGCGGGAAATTCGGCCCGCAGGCGTGGTGGCGGGGCACCTCCGCCCCCTGCACCGGCTCACTCGCCACCACACCGGCCAGGCACCACGCCGGCATGGCAAGGCCCCCGCGTCGTGGCACGCGGGGGCCGGGGACGGGGCGCCGCCGGGCGGGTCGGGTCAGTCGCTCTCGGCCGTGGGCACCACGACGAGGAAGGCGTCGTCCTTGATGTCCATGACCACGGTGGCCTGCTGACCCTCGGCCCTGCGCTGCGCCGCGTACTCCTCAGCCGGCCACGATCCGCGTGGCGCCCCCGCGGGAAAACTCTCCAACACCTTCGCGTCCATACCGGCAGACACCTCCAGAATCGACCGTCGACGTGAGCGGACCACGCGTTGCGTGCAATTCGGCTGCCCCCTGCCGAGCCGAACATGTCCGTGTGCGGGAAATCCCGATCCGGCCCGCCGTCACGGGCTGCGCCGCGCTGGACCGGGTGTCAGTCCCCGGCGGGTTCCGGTTCGCGGTGCCTGCTCAGCCGCCCCGGCCACCAGGACACGGCGCCGATGTCCCGCACCAGGGCGGGCACCAACGGCGAGCGCTCTCACCACGCGATCGGCCCACAGAAGGCCCGACCGGTACCGCACGGGCACCGGCCATACGGCGCAGGGCCCGCGCGACTCGCCTGGCCGCATCCGCGGACGGCGCGAGCATGGAAGGGAGCACAGGAGAGACCGCAACCCCAGGGATCGAGGGCGACGGACGGTGAACGCACGAGAGGACGCCGCGGGGGCGCGGGACGGGCTGCGCTGCCTGGTGACGGGCGCCACGGGGTACATCGGCGGCCGGCTGGTCCCGGAGCTGCTCGGCGCGGGTCACCGGGTGCGCTGCCTGGCCCGCTCCCCGGGCAAGCTGCGCGACCAGACCTGGCAGCAGGAGGTGGAGGTGGTGCGCGGCGACGTCACCGACGCCGCGTCGGTCGCCGCGGCGATGCGGGACGTCGACGTCGCGTACTACCTGGTGCACGCCCTCGGCACCGGCAAGGACTTCGAGGAGACCGACCGCAGGGCCGCCCGGATCTTCGGTGAGCAGGCCCGGGCGGCGGGTGTGCGGCGCATCGTCTACCTCGGCGGACTCACTCCGGAGGGCGTGCCGGAACGGGAGCTGTCGCCGCACCTGCGGTCCCGGGCCGAGGTCGGCCGCATCCTGCTGGACTGCGGGGTGCCGGCCACCGTCCTGCGCGCGGCGGTCATCATCGGGTCCGGTTCCGTCTCCTTCGAGATGCTGCGCTACCTCACCGAGCGCCTGCCCGTGATGGTCACACCGAGCTGGGTGCGCACCCGCATCCAGCCGATCGCCGTGCGCGACGTGCTGCGCCTGCTGGTCGGCAGCGCCCGGATGCCCTCCGAGGTGAACCGGGCGTTCGACATCGGCGGGCCGGAGGTGCTGACGTACCGGGAGATGATGGTCCGCTACGCGTCGATTGCGGGCCTGCCCCGCCGGGTCATCCTCCCCGTCCCCGTGCTCACGCCGGGGCTGTCCAGCCACTGGGTGGGGCTGGTCACCCCGGTGCCCGCGTCCATCGCCCGCCCGCTCACCGAGTCGCTGCGGCACGAGGTGGTGTGCCACGAGCACGACATCACCCGGTACGTGCCCGACCCCCCGGGGCATCCGCTGGGCTTCGACGAGTCGGTGCGGCTGGCCCTGCAACGCGTCCGCGACGCCCGGGTCACGACCCGCTGGTCGTCCGCCTCGGTACCCGGCGCGCCCAGCGATCCGCTGCCCACCGACCCCGACTGGGCGGGCGGCAGCCTCTACACGGACGAACGCGAACAGGTGGTCGACGCCCCGCCCGAGGTCCTGTGGCGGGTCATCGAGGGCATCGGCGGCGAGAACGGCTGGTACTCCTTCCCTCTCGCCTGGTCGCTGCGTGGTCTGCTGGACCGGCTGGCGGGCGGGGTGGGTCTGCGCCGCGGACGGCGCGACGCGCAGCGGCTGCTGGTCGGCGACTCGCTGGACTTCTGGCGGGTCGAGGAGATCGTGCCGGGCCGGCTGCTGCGGCTGCGCGCCGAGATGCGCCTGCCGGGGCTGGCCTGGCTGGAGCTGTGCGTGGAGCACGACGAGGACGGCGGCACCGCGCGCGCCGGCGGCCGTACGCGCTACCGGCAGCGCGCCCTGTTCCACCCGCACGGGCTGCTCGGCCACGCCTACTGGTGGGCCGTGTCCCCGTTCCACGCCGTCGTGTTCGGCGGTATGGCCCGCAACATCGCGCGGGCGGCGGCCACGACGCCACCCACCCGCACGAGGGAACGGGAGGCCGCCCGCTGACACCGCGCATCCGCCGGACGCCCCGGGCCGGAAACCGCTGACCGACCAACCGTCCTGTCCCCGGAGCCGCATCATGAACGTCTCGGTCGTCCTGTTCACCTCCGACCTGCGTCTGCACGACCATCCGCCGCTGTGGGCCGCGATGGACGGCGGGCGCGAGGTGGTGCCCCTGTTCGTGCGCGACCGGGGCGTGGACCGGGCCGGCTTCGCCGCGCCCAACCGGCTGGCGTTCCTCGCCGACTGCCTGCGGGACCTGGACGCGGGCCTGCGCGAACGTGGCGGGCGGCTCGTGCTCCGCTCCGGTGACGTCGTCGAGGAGGTGTGCCGGGTGGTCGCCGAGGCGGACGCCGACGAGGTGCACATGGCGGCCGACGCCAGCGGTTACGCGCACCGCCGCGAGGAGCGGCTGCGGCGCGCTCTGGAGGCCGACGGGCGGCGCCTGCACGTCCACGAGACGGTGACCACGGCTCTGGCACCCGGAGCGGTGACGCCGGCGTCCTCGGACCACTTCGCCGTCTTCACGCCGTACTTCAGGCAGTGGTCGGGGGCGCGGCTGCGCGACGCCGTCGGCGCGCCCCGCACGGTGCGGGTCCCCGACGGGATCGGTTCCGAGCCCCTGCCCGCGCGGTCCGGCCTGGCGGGTGTCTCCGAGGGCCTGGCCACGGGCGGTGAGGCGGAGGGCCGCAGACGGGTCGCGGCCTGGCTGCGCGGCGGCGTGGCCGCGTACGAGGACCGGCACGACGACCTGGCCGCAGACGCCACCTCCCGTCTCTCGGCGCACCTGCACTTCGGCACCCTCTCCCCCGTCGAACTGGTCCACCGGGCACGCGGGACGGGCGGCCCGGGCGCGGAGGCCTTCGTCCGGCAGCTGGCGTGGCGGGACTTCCACCGGCAGCTCCTGGCGGCCCGGCCGCACGCCGCCTTCGCCGACTACCGCACCAAGCACGACCGCTGGCGATCCGCGCGGGTCGCGCGGGAGGACGTCGAGGCGTGGCGCGAGGGCCGCACCGGCTATCCGGTCGTGGACGCGGCGATGCGCCAGCTGCGCCACGAGGGCTGGATGCACAACCGCGGCCGCCTGCTGACGGCGAGCTTCCTCACCAAGACCCTCTACGTGGACTGGCGCGTGGGCGCCCGCCACTTCCTGGACTTCCTGGTCGACGGCGACCTCGCCAACAACCAGCTCAACTGGCAGTGGGTGGCCGGCACGGGCACCGACACCCGGCCCAACCGGGTGCTCAACCCTCTGACGCAGGCCAAGCGGTACGACCCGGACGGCGGCTACGTACGGCGCTGGGTGCCCGAACTGGCCCGGGTCGACGGGCCCCTGGTGCACGAGCCGTGGCGGATCCAGGGCCCGGAGCGGGCCGCGCTCGACTACCCGGATCCGATCGTGACCCTCGCCGAGGGGCTGGCCCGCTTCAGGCGGGCCCGCGCCCGCGACTGAGACCCGCCCCCACCGGGTCCTCGGCGACCGTTCCGTCCGCCGGGCCGGGCAGGTCACCGCGCGAGGTCGCGCATCACCTCCCGGGCCGCCCGCGCACCGGAGGCCATGGCGCCCTGCACCGAGCCGGTGGCCCGGTGGTCCCCGCACACGTAACGGCCGGGGGCCACCCGGGAGGTGCGCAGCAGGGGCTGCGGCGGCGGCATCGCGGGCAGCGCCTCGTCGATCGTACGGACCGTCAGCAGGTCCCAGTCGCGGGTGTCCGTGCCGTACAGCTCCGACAGCGCCCCGCGTACATCGTCCTGGCGGCCCTCGGTGTCCGCGCCCAGCACCGAGGTCGCGACGAGAGCGTGGCCGGGCGGTGCGTAGCCGGGCACGACCTCGCTGAGGACGCAGGTGTTCAGCACACGGCGCCGCTCGTCGATGAGCAGGGTCGGCTCGGGCAGCGGCGACCGGGAGGCGACGTGGTAGTACGTCGTCACCACCCGGCAGGGCGGGACCTCCAGGCCGGGCAGCAGGGCGCCGGCGGGGCCGGGCCCGGTGGCCACCACCACGGCGCGGGCGGGCAGAACGTCACCGGCGGACGTCTCCACCCCGTCGCCGGTGAGCCGTTCGACCGGCGTCTCCAGGCTCACCGCGTCGGCGGGCAGGGTGCCGGCGAGGGCGCGCGGCACCGCCCCGATGCCCTCGGCGGGCAGGCAGAGGGTGCCGCGGAGCATGCTGCGCCACACCAGGTGGAAGAACCGGCTGGACGTCTCCAGCCGGTCCTCCAGGAAGACGCCCGACAGGAACGGCCGGAAGAAGCGCTCGACGAACGCGTCGGAGAAGCCGGCCGCCGCGAGGGCGGTCCGTGTGGTGCGGTCCTCCGACCGCTTCACCCATGCCGCCGGGGCCAGCATGTCCCGGCCCGACAGCACTCCCAGGGCCGCCAGGTCGCGCGGGCCGGCGAGGCGGCCGGACAGGAGGTCGGGAAGGCTGCGCCGGTCACGGGCCGGATCGGTGAAGAGGAGCCGGCCACGGCCGGTGCCGATCAGGGCGCCCGGGGTGAACGGACGCAGGCGCAGGTCGCGCATGGCGAGGCGGCGCCGGGTCTGCGGGTAGGAGGTGTTGAAGACCTGGAAGCCCCGGTCGACGACGAAGCCGTCGACGCGGTCGGAGCGCATCCGGCCGCCGACCCCGTCGGAGGCCTCCAGGACGCGCACGTCCAGTCCGGCGCCGAGCAGATCACGGGCACAGGCGAGTCCGGCGACACCCGCGCCGATCACCAGGACGTCCGTGGCGGACGGGGTCGCGGGCACGTGACCACCCTTTCGTGGGTCGGCCGGCGCGGCCCGTGCGGGTCCGCCCACCGGGAGCGGCGGTCGCGCCGTCCGACGTGACCGCCGGACGACTCGTGGGGTCGGGACGCCCCGCTGATTCCTTACCCGTCCCGACGGGCGACCGGATGCGCCGACGGAGTGGGATGCCGGGCGCCCCGTCGTACGCCGCCCGCGGCTCCGGCGCCGACGGGTGCGCCCGCGCCGCCTCACGCTTCCCAGCCCCGTCCGCGTGCCGCCCCGCACAACAGCCGACGACGCAGGACATCCGCCCCACCGCACCCGCAGTCGCCCACGCGCGGCAGAGGCCGTGCCGGGGGGTGTCCGCCCGCAGCGGCCGGCGCGTCCACCCCGCCCCGCCGGGGACCCACGGCACTCGCGCCGGTCCGAGGACGGACACCCCCCGGCACGGCCCCGACCCCCGACGAAAGGCACGCCGTACGCCTACCTCAGCGCCGTTCCCCGGCTGTCCCGGCGCGGTACAGGCCGCCCAGGATGTCGAGCGCCTCACGCAGGCCGCTCGGCCTGGGCATTCCCTGGACCGGCCGCCCGGCCCACCCGGGCCCGCCGAGCAGCACCAGCGGCTGCCTGCGCGCGCCCTTGACCCCCCACTGCGTGGCGGCGACGTGCCGGGCCAGCGGCAGGCTCGCCGTGGAGCGCGCCTGCGCCCACAGGACCACGGCCGACGGCCCCATGCGCTGCACCGCGGCCGCCAGCGCCTCCGCGGGCACGGCCGCGCCGAACATACGCGTCGGCACCCGGGTCTCGCTGAGCCCGGCGTTGAGTGCCTCCAACGGCAGGGTGTGCTGTTCCCCGGGCACACAGGCCAGCAGCACGGGTCCCGGGGCGGACGGATCGCGGGGCGCGACGACGGGCCGGGTGAACCGGCGCAGCGCGGTGGAGACGTGCCAGGACAGCAGGTGCTCCACCTCGACGTAGCGGTCCCCGGATGAGGCCCACTTGCGCCCCACCGCGTGCAGGGTCGGCACCATCACCTCCTGCCAGGCGACGGTGAGGCCGTACTCCTCCACGGCCGCGGCCAGCCGCTCCTCGACCGCGGGTGCGTCCAGTCGCACGGCCGCGCGGGCCAGACCCCGGCACTCCTGCCGTACGTCGCCCAGCGGCAGGGTGCCGGCCGCCCGCGACGGCCGACGGGCGGCCGGCTCCGGCTCCGGCTCCGGCTCCGGCTCCGGTGCGGACCTGGCCGGGCGGCTGCCGCCGAAGGGCGGACGGGAGGACTTCGGGGGCCCGGGCGACCCGGCCGGCTCGGACCCGGTGCCCTCCTCCGCCACGCCCCGCTCGGCGGCGTCCTCGGGAGCCGCGCCCCCGCCGACGGCGCCGCGCTGCGCGGCGCGCGCCGCTTCGGCGGGCGGTACGCCGGCGGACGTCAGACGGCACATGGTCTCCAGCATCGCCACGTCCTGCGGCGACCAGCGCCGGTGCCGCCCGTCGCCGCGCACCGCGGGACCGATGCCGTAGCGGCGGTCCCAAGAGCGCAGGGTGGTCGGCGACACGCCGAGCCGGCGGGCCAGAGCACCGGTCGTCAGACCGGCCCCGGCCGGCCGTGCCGTCCGTGTGGCCGGGGCCGGTCGGCCTTCCGTCGTCCCCACCGCGGCACCGGTTTCCGTCATGCACCCGACTATACGACGCAGAACCGATGCGACTTGGCGAGCGCCTTCGGTGCCTCGGAGCATGAAGCCACTGGGGCGCGCCCCGCCGACCGCTTTTCGAACCGCCTCGCCACCGGTCGCTTTCACCGGGCCCCCGGCGGCCGGGCGGATCCGTCCCGACGCGAGGAGCCGACGTCATGAGCCCGTGCCCGACCCTCACCACCACCGACCTCCCGGCCACCACCGGCCTCCCGGCCGCCGCAGGGCTCCCGGCCCAGCCCGGCGGACCGGAGAACGCCGGTGTCCTGGACCAGGCCGTTGACCCGCCCGGCACCTCGGCCCCATCGCCCGGCGCCACGCCCCTGCCGCCCGGTGCCACGGCTCTGCCGCCCGGCGATGCGGCCGAGGCGCCCCGGCGGACGCCGGCGGAGGAGCATCTGACCGACGAGGAGCTGGCACGGGGCCTGGTCGCGGGCGACGACGCGTGCCTCGCGGCCGCCTACCACCGCTGGTCCGCCCTGGTGCACACGCTGGCCTGGCGTTCGCTGGGTGACGCCAAAGAGGCGGAGGACGTCACCCAGCAGGTGTTCCTCGGGGTGTGGCGCGGCCGCCACGGCTACCGCCCCGAACGCGGGCCGCTCGCCGGATGGATCGTGGGCATCACCCGGCGCAAGATCGCCGACGCGCTGTCCGCGCGGACCAGGCGCGGCGAACTGGTCGCGGCCGCCGGGTCGGCCCTCGGACTGCGCGATCCCGCCGCCGGGCGCCCCGAGGCGGCCCTGGACCGGGTTCTCGTCCGGTGCGAGCTCGAGCGGCTCCCCGCCGCCCAGCAACGGGTGCTGCGTCTGGCGTTCTACGAGGACCTGACCCAGACCCAGATCGCGCAACGCACGGGCTGGCCGCTGGGCACGGTCAAGAGCCACGCCAGGCGGGGCCTGCACCAGCTGCGCCGCCGCCTTCGGCAGGAGGTGCCGACGGACCCGGCGCCGCAGGACGCCGCGGCCTGAGCGGGTGACGCGCCCCGGCCCCGCAGGCGACGCCGTCGCACAGGTGGGCCCGCTCCTGGAAGATTCGATGCAGTACCGACGCGCCGTGGCTGCCCATCGCCGGGACCCGCCGCCTACCCGCATCCGGCGCCGGAACAGCCGACGGCGAGCCCGGTTCCGGCCGGCACTGACGGCGGCCGGCCGCCGTCGAGCGGACCGCCGTGCCGTGCCGGCGTCAGGGCCCGGGGTCGGCCAGGAGCGGGCCGAGCGGCCCCAGGTCGAGATTGAGGTCGCTGCGGCGCAACCCGTGCTGCGCGCAGAGGTCGTCCATCCGCCGGTCCAGCAGCATGAGGGCGGTGCCGAGACGGTCCTCCTGCTCGGCGGTGAGCGTTCCCTCGTCGAAACGGCGCACCGCCTGGCGTTCCATCAGCTGGCGCAGCAGTTCCACGACGGTCAGGACCAGTGCGGCCAGGTCGTTGACGACCTCTTCGGGGTCGAGGTCGAGGGTGTGGGGGCGCGGCGCGGTCACAGCGGCCCACTGTCCGGCCAGGGTGCCGGGACCCGGTCGCTGACCGACGCCAGCAGGGCGTGCAGGGAGATCCGCACCAGCGGCACGTCGGCGACGGCCAGGACCAGGTCGCCGCTGATCACGACTCCGGTCGCCAGCACCCGGTCGAGCAGGTCCACCAGGGGTACTCCGACCGGCGCGTACGGCTGCGACCCGTCCCACGGGAGCCCCGTGCCGCCGGGCTCGTGAAAGGCGGGTGCGGTCATGCCCGGACCTCCCGTTCGGTGCCGTTCCACTCCTCGTCCGGCCGGGCGAAGGAGTACGGGATCCATGGCCCCGACGCGACGATCCGCACGTGGGTGAGGCGGGGGCCGGCGGCGAGCCGGTCCAGCGCCCGGGTGAAGCCGGCCCGCTCCCCGTCATCGACCAGATAGGCGGCGTTGAGCAGCTGCGGGGTGTCCAGACCCGTCAGCTGCTCGCTCTGCGGCCGGTGCTTCGTCGCGGCGACGGCGTACCGCCGCAGCTCCCGGTCGGCGGCGGCCGCCTCGGCCAGGGCACGCTCCTGTGCCTCCTGCCGGTTGCGGCGGCGGGCGCTGACCCGGCTGAGGTACGCCCGTCCGCCCGCGTGGCGGTCCCTCGGAGTGCCGGTCACGTCCCGCGCGGCGCCGACCGGATCCCGCGGAGTTCCGGCCATGTCCCGCGCGGCGCCGGCCGCGTCCCGGGAGACCGTGGCGGGTTCCGCGGCGTGCACCTTCACCGCCCACTCCGTGCGGTTCCGGAGCCGGCCGAGCAGGGTTCGCATCGCCGGCTCCCGGGCGGTGACGGCCTCGACCGCGCCGGTGTCGCCGAGATACAGGGTGGCCATCGGCAGCGGTACGACGGCTCCCCGCCGCGCGGCCGCCTCGACGCCGCGGTGGTGCGCGCGGACGCACCGCTCCAGCTCGTCCGGCCGGTTGAGCCGTGCCGCGAGCGATGCCTCGTCGAAGGCGGACGCGGGGACGTCCTGCACGACCACCCACACCGCTCCGGCGCGCAGGGCGCGCAGGGGCCCGCCACCGTCGTGGCCCGCCGTCGCGGCCAGCACGCCGGCGGGCGGCGGAGTGCCGGTCACCGCGAACGCGTAGGTGAGCGTGGGCCGTGCGGCGTCGGGGCCGCCGCGAGGGGGCCGCACCGCCGGGCTCGCGCTCACCGGACCCGCTCCGGTGCGGCGCCCCCGGCCCCGGCTCCGCAGCCGGCCGTCTCCGCCTCGTCCAGGGCGTCGGTGACGGCGTGCCGCAGGCTCTCGAGTTCCGCGCGCAGCTGTGCGTTCTCCTCCGCCAGGGCGTCCTTGGCGGCCCGCGAGGACAGGGCCGGGTCGGTCTCCCACCAGTCGATGCCCGCCTTGCGGGCGGTGTCCACCGAGGCGATGAACAGACGCAGGCGGATGGTGAGCAGTTCGATGTCGAGCAGGTCGATCTTGATGTCCCCCGCGATCACGATGCCCTTGTCCAGGACTCGTTCGAGGAGGTCGGCGAGGCTGCCGTTGGGCGGCCCGCAGTACGGCGACTGCGGGCCCGCCGTCTCGTTCCAGCCGGCGACGTCACTCATAGGGCACCTCCGGACGGCTCGGGCAGCCGCGGGGTCCGCGACCCGCCGGGCCCCCCGGCCGGCGGCCGTACCGGCGGGACACCGAGGCGCCGTCCGGCGCGGCGGGTGCCGCCGACGGGAGCGGGCTCCGTCTTCCACGCTGCGGCGTGAGGCAGCCGCCGGCCGCGTCCGCCGCCAGGGCCGCCCTGCGGCCGCTCATGCGTGCCTCCCCCGCGGCGCGCCCGCGGCCGCCGACGGGCGGTCCAGCCGGCGGACGGGGTCGTCGAGGAGGTCCAGCAGCCGCTCCTCCTCCCGCTCGAAGGCCGCCTCGTCGATGGCGCCCTCGTCCAGGGCCCGGTTGAGCGCGGCCAGCCGCGCCTGCACCGCCACCGGGTGGCGCGTCTGACGCTCGGCCTCCTGGGCCAGTTGGTCGGCGACCCAGAGTGTGCCGCGCAGCGGGGCGAGGGGCAGCAGCAGAAGTCCGCTCACGATGCCCACGGCCGTCACCGCCCGGCCCGGGCGGTGGGACGCGTCTCGACGAAGCTGTAGCAGGGCAGCGGCCCGGTCAGGCTGAGCGCCAGCCGGTCCCCCAGGGCGCGGGCCTGGTCGGCGACCGCCTGCCGGAACCGGTCCTGGTCGGAGGAACGCAGCAGGAACGAGGCGCTCAGCACCCGCTCGTCGTCGAGCGGTCCCTGCACGACGCGCACGGCCAGCGGGGCCAGGCGGGACAGAACCGCCTGAGCCGCGCGCTGCGCCTCGCGCCGGACGCCCCGGGCCAGTGCCTCGCCCAGCCGTACGTTGGCCTCGTAGTCGGGCCGGCGACGGGTTCGGCGGGCCAGGACGAGCAGCTTGTCGTCGCGGCGTACGAGATCGGCGAAGCAGCCGGGCACGGTCGTGCCCTTCACGTTCATCTCCACGCAGCCCCGGACCGTGTCGAGTTGCGCCGCCAGACGGCGGCCGTCGGTGCGCAGCTGCTCCCGCAGTCCGGCCGGGTCCGGGCTCACGACCGCGAACCGCATGGGAAGGACGGGGCCCTGCGCCGCGAGTTCGTCGAGCACCGCCTGATGGGCCGTCAGGTCACGGCGCCGCGCGCGGATCCGCTCGGGTGCGCCGGAGACCGCCGCGCACAGCCCCGACTCTGTCAGCAGCCGGACGGGAGCGCCGCCCACGCCGGGGGTGCGCGGGGGCCGGACGCCGGCGGGAGCGATGCCGTAGACGTAGAGGGTCTCTGGTGGGCTGGTGGCGGTGGCCGTCACGGTCATTCCTCTCCGGCGGGGCGCCGTTTGCGCGGACGCGGGCGGTCCTCTTCTTCGTGTTCGGCCCGTTCGCCGTGTTCTGCGTGTGTGCCGTGTTCGCCGGGCCGGGAACCGGCGGGACGGCGGTGTTCCCCGGCGGGCCGGCGGCGCGACCGCTCCTGCTCCGGCCTGCGCCGGCTGCGGACGGCCTCTTCGTCCCCGTCCTCGTCCTCGTCCTCGTCCTCGTCCTCGTCCTCCGGGCTGAGCAGGTCCCGCACCTTCGCGGTCAGGGAGCGGGCCGTCCGCTTGGCGCCGGCCTTGGCCACCGACCGGGTGGCCGAGCCCCCGAACAGTTCGGGCACGGTCTTCGAGCGCACGTCGTGCTCCAGGTCGAGGCGGTTGCAGGCCTCGGCGAAGCGCAGGTAGGTGTCGACGCTGGCGACCACGATCCGCGCGTCCACCTTGAGGATCTCGATGCCGACCAGTGAGACGCGCGCGAAGACGTCGATCACCATGCCGCGATCGAGGATGAGCTCCAGGACGTCGTAGAGGGTCCCGGCGCGCGGGGCGCAGACGACCTCGTCGTCATAGGTGATCATGCGTGTCCTTCCGGAGGCGGACGGGCGGGCGGGTCACTGGTCCTGGGCGCCGCGCCGGTAGCGCGCTATCCGGCGGTACTGCAGCAGCTCACCCGCCGAGTCGACTTCGACCTCGTAGGTGGCGAGCAGGCTGGTGGTGTCGGGGATGCGTGCGAGTTCCAGTACGTCCACGTTGACGATCCAGCCGTCGTCCTCGCTCCGGCACACCGCGGAAACGCCCTCCAGGCGGTGCCGGACGAGTTGGGCCAGGCCGTCCGCGGCGCACCGGGCGGCGTCCTTCGCGCCGCGCACCGGACGCCTGCGCGTGGGGGTGGAGGCCGTGCGCCGCCGCTCGCCAGTTTCTGTCATGCACCCCATGCTGACCGCGGGGCTCGGCGGGCGCGTCCTCAGTTGAGCCATCCGCGCCACCGGCCGCCCGCTGGCGGCGTTTCGCAGGGGCCGGTTCAGGCGGGCGGTGGGGGCCTGCCGGTCGACGCGCACGCTCCCTCCGGACACCGACGGCCTGGCCCGTTGCCGGACGCGCCCGCGGGCTCGTTCAGGGCCTGCGGCCGCGGAAGGTGCGGCGCAGGTCGCTCACCCAGGCGCCGGGGTTCTCCCAGGGGATGAAGTGGCCACCGTGGTCGTGGGCGTTGACGTTGACGTGGTTGAACCAGTCGGCCTGCGGGCCGGTTCTGAACGCCCGGACGCGCTCGTCGGCGGTGTGGATGCCGGGTGGGTTCTCGTACGTGACGAAGGTGAGGCCGACCGGGGCCTGGACGACCGGGGTGCGGTCGTGGGCGGGGGTCCAGGGGTAGCGGTTGGCGTTGGCGTAGTAACGCATCGACGTGGCGATGGAGTTGTTCGCCCAGTAGATCATGGCGTGGGTGAGCAGGTCGTCCTTGGTGAAGACGGACTCGATGTCGCCGCCGTTGTCGCTCCAGGCGTTCCAGCGCTCCAGCAGCCAGGCGAGCAGTCCGGCGGGTGAGTCGCTCAGCCCGTGGGCCAGGGTGGCGCCGTCGAGCATGTGCACGGCGAGGTGGGACGCCGAGCGGTGGTCCAGCTCGACGACGCGGGCGCGGACGTCGGCGGGCTGGTCGTCGGTGAGGGGCCGGTTCCGGGCGAAGTCCCAGGCGCGGGGGCCGGTGAAGAAGTCGAGCGGCAGCCCGGAGCCGATGTGGATGCCGTACAGCTCGTCGGCGTACTTGTGGCCGAGCTGGCTGGAGACGATGCCGCCGATGTCGCAGCCCCCGGCGGCGTACTTCTCGTATCCCAGGGTCTCGGTCATCAGGGTGTGCCAGAGGTCGGCGACCTTCCAGAAGTTGACGTCCGGAAAGCCGGTGAGCGGGCCGGGGAAACCGAAGCCGGGCAGGGACGGCACGATGACGTCGAACGCGTCGGCGGGGTCGCCGCCGAACGCGGCCGGGTCGGCGAGCGGGTCGATCACCTTCGACCAGTGCCAGAACGTCCACGGCCAGCCGTGGGTGAGGATCAGCGGGATGGGGCTGGGCCCGCGGCCGGGCTTGCGCATGAAGTGCACCGGGACACCGGCGACGCTCGCCTCGTAGTGCTCGTAGGCGTTGATGGCGGCCTCGGCCCTGCGCCAGTCGTAGCCGTCCCGCCAGTGGGAGACCAGCTCACGCAGACGGCTGCCCGGGACGCCGTAGGACCAGTCCTCGTTCCCCTCGTCCAGCGGCGCACGGGTCAAGGCGAGACGGACGCGCAGATCGTCGAGGACCTCGTCGGGCACATGGATCGGGGTGGGCGCCAGAGGGAAGGGCGCGGGGTGGTCATGGTGTGGTTCCTTCCGCCCGAGTGTGAGCGCCTTGCCGGCCGGCCGGGCCCGGTGGGCCGGTCCTCCCCGCCGACCCCGGCGGCGGGCAGGGCCCGGGAGATCAGCTCATGTACAGGTACGGCGTGGTCGTGGTGAGCGGTGTGAAGCGGAGGCGTTCGAGG
>NZ_JBSFNN010000041.1:0-58782 GCF_053587115.1 Streptomyces sp. NPDC003697 | reverse complement strand
CACCACTCCTCCCGGCCTGACTCAACGAGCCAGACCCCTGGAGGGGGTCAACTTTCAAGCGTCGCCACTGGTCCACTTTTCAGCCGTCGCCGACAGCCCCGCCCGTGAGCGGCAAGACTCACGCAGCCCGGCCGATGCGCTGGGTACCGCGCACCAGCTTGGACGATGCCCTGCTCGAGCCCTATGAAGACACCACTGCCACATGGGTGGCCGGATACCTCGAGGGGTGGCTACCGGACGGCCGGATTACCTTGCACTAGCCGCAGTGCGCGGGTGGGGTTCATGCACGGCTCGCGGGGTCCTACATGCAGGCAACACGTAGGACCGTTCTTCCCGGTCGGGTGAAATAGGGCAGCTTTTGGGACCCAGCAGTACATCTGCGCCTTACAGTCTTGACCGTTGCACTCGTGCAGCGCAGCCCCAGCAATAGGGGCGCGCAGGCCAGTCGAGGACGGGAGTAGCAGTGGGGGGCGAGTCACTCTTCCAGCGTCTGGACGCAGAGGAAGGCGCGGTCCGAGAGGCACTCGATCGCCTGCGGAGTGAGGTGGCGCGCCTGGAGGAGCACCTGGCGCACCTGGCCATCACCCGGCGGACGGTTCAGGCGCTGCTCGAAAACCCGACTGGCTCCTCCCGCCCGGAGAAGCAGCCCCCAGCCGCGGAGCAGCCGCCCGCCCCAAGGGCGGGTGAGGGGCCAGCGGTAGATGGTGAGGACTTCGTAAGCTCCCCCTCTTCGGACGCAACTGCGCCGAGGGCCGATCGGGTTCCCTCTCAAAGACGCCGACGCTCGCACGACAGGCGCGAACTCGGTCCGGTGAGCGTTCGCATCGTGACACTCGTATCAAGCGCGGATCGTCCACTTCGCCCCAAGGAAGTGGCGATCGCCCTGGGACGCACCAACCCCAAGCGGACTCAAGTCGAGGGTATCCGCGCAGCATTGAAGCGGCTCGCCGACGGAGGTCACCTCCGCAAGGTTGGCCCGGGCCTCTTCACTGGCCCCTCTGACGAGACGGAAGAGGCTGCTTAAGGAGCGCTCGAAGAAGCGACGTCACGCGGGCGACTGACGTGGCAGTCGGACAAATGAGTGGTGCCGCCGAGGTGGAAGCTCAGCGGCACCGGTGCACGTGAGACCTGCAACGGGCTTCAGCATGCCCTCGGAGCGTAACCCACCACTGGGCCACTCGGAGGGCGTGCTGGGCCGATTTCACCCTGCCCGCGTACAGGAACGCGGGCAAGCGGAAGGTTCAGCAATGCCGAGACCCCGGTCCCGACGAACCCGGGTACAGACCGATTCCGAGCCCGTCCTCCAACCGGCTCAAAGTGGCCACGTCGGGCCAACTGTCGCCGGCCAACAAGTTCGCGATGGCCTGTCGATTCACCCCACTGACTGCAGCGACGCGGCGGAGACCGAGACCCTCTTGGTCGACGTGCCTGGCCAGCGACCTCGCAATGGCTTGGACCACCCGGGCCTGGGGGTGGTCGGGGATCACCGCGTCGGGCCAGTTCTCCGGGTCCGCGGCCAGTTCCCGCGGCGCCACGCTGCGGCCCCGTCCTCCGGTCATGAGGATGCGCTCCTGACGGTCGAAGTGCACACTCACGGCAAGGGTGGCTACTTGTGTAGCCACATCTCGTGGTGTGTTCCTTTGGAGAGGGATGTGAGCGGCGCGATCCTCGGCTACCGGCCGCTGGAGGAGCCGGCGGAATGGCCCCTGGTCGCCGACGGCGTCCGCATGGTGGCCGCTGCGACGTGCGACTCGGTCCCGTACGCGGTGCCGAAGCTGATGCTGGTGCTGTCCGGCCTCGCGACGTTCGCCGAGCGTGCCGGTCTCGCCCGCGATCCGCTGGCCTGGCTCGCCCCCGAAACGATCACCCGGTGCCTGGTCACGCGTCCCGGGCTCAGGGGCAGCACCCTGCAGACCTACCGCTGCATCCTCCTGCGGGTCCGGGAAGCGCTCCTGTGGCTCGAGACCGGTCAGCAGCCCACCCCGAAGCTGCGTGCCTCTCGGCAACGCCCCGCTCCTTACACGCCCCCCGAGCTGGCTCGCTTCATGATGTGGGCGCGGGGCCTGCCGCCGCTCAGCACGCACGGCGGCAGCGCCCTCGCCCGCCTCGCGCTGGGCGCGGGCTGCGGTCTCTCGCGCCGGGAGGTCCTCGCCGCCCGCGGGACCCACGTCACCGTGCTGCCTTCCGAAACCGTCGTGGTCGCCGTCCCCGGCAGTGACCGCCTCGTCGTCTGCCGCGCCATGTGGGAGCAGGTCCTCGCCGACCGCGCCCGCTCCGCGGGCGACGGTTACCTCTTCCTGCCGCAGCGCCAGACGCCGGAGCCCAAGAATGGGATCACGAACTGGGTGAAGCGCACCCAGGACGGATCCACCGGCCTGCCCGAGCTGAAACTGGCCCGGCTCCGCAGCTCGTGGATCGTCGAGCTGCTGCGGCAACGCGTTCCGGAGGACGTGGTCGCCGCGGCGGCCGGCATGAACTCGACCGCGGGACTCGCCCCGTACCGGAACTGGGTGCCGAAGCTCACCGAGGAGGCCACCAGGCGCATGCTCCGGGGCTGGGCATGAGGACCCCGGCGGACGACCCCCGGTACCAGGCCGGCAACGGACGTCCGAAACGCCCGTACCCGCATTCACCGGAGCCGTCCAAGTTGGACGACGGGCGTGTGAGGAAGCTGCACCTCGCCCTGCGGCGCAGCGGCATCGTGGAGGAGGTGGAGGAGAGCTTCGCAGCCCTCCCCGGACCTCGGGGGTACCCCGTGGGCCTGGTGCTGCTGGGTCTCGTCTGCGCCTGTTACGAGAAGGCAAGCACCAACCTCGACGATGCCTTCGAAACGATCACCTTCGGCATCAGTGACCGCCTGCGCACCGAACTGGGCGCGCCCACCTGTGACATTGAGGACCAGGACGCCGTCAACGCCCTGTACAACCGCTTCCACCGGGCGTGGAGCCGCCTGGTGAGGATCCTCGACCCGGTCCCGCACGAGCGGCGCAGCCGTCTGCCCCGGGCCGAGGGCCGCAGGATCGCCGCCGCCTGGAACGGCCCCGCGGGCGAGCCCGCACTGCGCCGTCTCGAAGAGCTCGCCAACAAGCTGGTCACCACACCGGTCCGCATCGCCTTCGCCAAGGGACTGATGCGCCACTGGCACGGTGACATCGCCGTCGACACGACGGCGGTGCCAAGTTGGGCCCGTCCCCACACGCGTAGGCGCTCCTCCCTCGAGGCGAGCGCCAACTGGCACTACAAGGGCGGCGGGGACAAGGAGTTCGGTTACAGCGCCACACTGGCCATCGCCGCCCACGCGGATCCCGCACGGGCCGGGCACTACCCGCAGCTGACCCTCGGCATGGTCCTGCACACGCCGCAGAAGGACATGGGACGTCACGCCCACTACGTCAGCATGATCCTCTCCCGCTTGACCCATGTGCGCGGCTTCGCCGCAGCCGACCGTGCCTACACCAAGCTCTACCCCCAGGACTTCCACCAGCCCCTGCACGCCCTCGGCTTCATGCCCGTGCTCGACCTCACCAAGGACCAGGTCGGCTTCGAAGGTCACCACCAGGACGCCATCGCCAAAGCGGGGCGCCTCTTCTGTCCCCGGACGCCCCGTCCCCTGCTCGACCTCTACCAACGCATCCGGGACGCCAAGAACGAGCGGGAACGCATCCCGCTGCGGGAGCAGCTCCGAGAGGTCGAGTCCTACGCGCTCGTCCGCAAGGCCACGGCGGACGAGCGGGGCAACGAGCGCTACTCCTGCCCCGCGACGAAGCTCAACTGCGCCTGGGCCACGGAGCGGGAACAGCACAACTCGCGCAAGAACACACAGGTGCCGGCCGTCATCGACTTGGAGGATCCACGCAGTCGCAGGGCCCACCCCGCGGGTCGGCCGACGGTCACGGTGCCGAAAGTGCCCTTCGGCGAACGGCCCAAGTGCTGCGACCAGTCTTCCGTCACCGTGCAGGCACAGGTGATGCCCCGCATGCGGCAGGACCTGGCCTGGCAGAGCACGTCCTGGGCCCTGGCCTACCAGACGCTGCGGTCCCACATCGAAGGAGGGAACGGACGCCTCAAGTCGGTCGACGCGGCCCTGCACGCCCGCGAAAAGCGGCAACCTCGCGGGAGGGTCGCCCAGAGCCTCCTGGCGGCGATCACGGTGATGGTCGAGAACATCATCGAGTTGGAGCGCTTCCGCAGGGCCAGCAAGGAGAGCGCCCGCACGGTCCTCGATCTGGAGACCGACGAGGTCCTCATCCCCTACCCGGCGGTTCCGGGCGCGTCCGAGCCCACTGGCGGCGTCATGGGTCGCAGCCCGTGACCGGCCGCCCGGACCACATCTGAAGATCGACGAAGCACGAGACCGCAGGCACACGGCCCCACGCCCGCGGTCCCCGCGGCATGCCCGCATCTCCACCGCCGATCCGGACCCGCCGCCCGGAGGGCGTCGCCCCAGCGGGCAGGTGGGCAGACTTGCGTACTAACCACGACTGAAACGGCGAGATCCCGACCCGACGGTGACCGTCTGATCGGGATCTCGCGAACCGTTCCCGGGCTAACCCGCGAACGGCCCTGCGTGGACCTGAGGGGATTCGAACCCCTGGCCCCCTCGATGCGAACGAGGTGCGCTACCGGACTGCGCCACAGGCCCTTGCAACGAGTGAAACTCTAGCATCCCGATCCTGATGCGTGGAAATCCGCTCCGGGGCTGGTCAGAGGGCCGGGCTCCGGAAGGGGCGTGGGTGCCCCCCGGTCGAGGGCCGGCCGGCCCGTCGGCCCAGTTGCCGCCCGGGCGCTACTCGTTGGCCGCCCGCGGACGGTCCCCGTCCTCGTACTGGTCGAAGAGGGGCGTGCGGCCGCGCTCGCGGGAGCGGCGGGCGGAGGCGGCGCGGCGGGCGTCGTTGCGCTCCTCCACGGCCGGCTTGTCCTCGGCGTGCTGGGGCGGCTCGTCGTCCGCCGCGGCCCGCGCCGCGGGTACCGCCTCCTGCTCGGGCACGGCGGAGCTGGACCGCGCCGAGCTCCACGCGTCGGGCGCTCCCAGGTCGACGTCCGAGGTGGCGCGCGGCGCGACCGGCGCGGTCACGTACGTGGGCAGCGGCACCGGGACCGGGTCCCAGCTCTCGCCGTGACCGGGGCGATGCTGACGCTCGCGTTGCTGGTCGAGCCACTCGGCGTGGTCGGTCTGCTCCACCAGGGCACGCCGGTCCGCGGCGAGCGCGGACAGTCCGGGGTCGGCCTCCGGTTCGGTGCCCGTGTCCGGCTGGTCGGCGCCCGGGTCCGCGGCCGCCCGCCGGCGCGGCGGGCGCTCGCGCAGCCGCTGCGCGGCGGCCTCGGCCCGCCGGCGGTCCATGTGGAAGGCGAACCGGCGGCGCTCCTGGATCCGCAGGTACACGATGTACGCGCTGAGCAGGGCCGCGGGCACGCCGGGCGCCCACAGGAACGCCAGGCCACCGACGGCCGCGACGATCGCACCCACGGTGAAGGCGAGGAAGAGGACGACGGTGGTGCGCCGGCGACGGGCCAGGACCTTCGTGCGCCGGGCGCGCGCCTCGGCCGCCTCGGCGTCGGGCGCGCGCCGGGCGGCCGGCACACGGTTGCGCGCGGGCGGCGCCTCGCCGGAGGAGGCCGCCGGCGTGGTGGTCCGGGGTGCCGGTGCCGAGGACCGCGCGGCCGGTGGGGTGGGCCGGGGTGCCGGTCTGCCCGACCGGTCGCGTGCCGTCTCGGCTCGCTCCGGGTCCGGGAGGGGCTCCTGCTCCACTTCCTGTGTACGGGTCGGGGGCACGGCGAAGGCCCGGACGTCCACCGAGTCGGTGACGGCGTCCGGGTCCACGGCGCCGGGCTCCCCCTCGTCGGCGGAGCGCGCCCGCAGGTCCCTGGCGTACCGACGCTCCATTCCCGCCCTTCCGGACAGCAGCCGGATGGCGGTGCTGAAGCGTTCCGTCGGACGGGCCTCGTTCAGCTCGTCCTGCCTACGGAGCCACATCGGCACCAAGTAGGCGGCCCAGGCCCCGACAATGACTGCGTAGATGAGGCCGCTGCTGCTCACGCCTCACACGGTAGAGGGGTTTGCGTGAGGCCATCTGCCAATTGGGCCGGTGTGTCGCACGATCCGGCTGATATTTCGAACTTTTCTTGTGACCGATCCGATCAGCGCCCCGTCAACGCAGTGAATTCAACGACTCCGGGCGATCAGGCGCCGATCAATTTCGAACATATATTCAATTCCCGGGCGCGGCGGGATTCCCTCCGCCGTTCTGCCGGCCCCCCTGCCCGCCGCCGGACCCGGCACCCCGGTCGCCCCGAAGCCCCGGAACGCCCCACCGGTCGGAGGCCGTGCGCCGCTCACCGGACACCGCGTCCGGCTCGCGGGAGCCCGCGTCGCGCGCCCGCTGGGCGCGGGCGCGCCGCCAGCGGGCCAGCAGCCCTTCGGGTACCTCTTCCGCGGTGAGGGCGTAGACCAGGTGATCGCGCCAGCCCCCGTCGATGTGGAGATAACGCGGCCGGAGCCCCTCCTCGCGGAATCCGAGTTTCTCCACCACGCGGCGGCTCGGCCCGTTCTCCGGGCGAATGCAGACCTCGATGCGGTGCAGCCCGACGGTGCGGAAACAGTGGTCCACCACGAGCGCCACGGCCGTCGGCATCACGCCCCGGCCGGCCACGCCCTGGTCCACCCAGTACCCGATGTGGCCCGAGCACATGGAGCCCCAGGTGATGCCGGCCACCGTCAACTGCCCGACCAGGCGCCCCTGGTACTCGATGACGAACGGCAGCATCCGGCCCGCGTTGGCCTCGGCGCGCAGGTGCCGGACCATCTGGCGGTAGGTCGGCCGGTGCGTGATGGGCCCGGCGGGCGTGGGCGGCGGGATGGTCGCCTCCCAGGGCCGCAGCCAGTCCCGGTTGCGCCGGTTGACCTCGCGCCAGGCCCGCTGGTCGCGCAGCTTTATCGGCCGGAGGACGATGTCTCCCTCCGTCAGCACGGCGGGCCACGATGGGCTGTTCAGCTCGCACTCCCTGGGTGTGCCTCCCAGGCCTGCGAGGCACTGGGGGAGCGTCTGAAGGCGCCGTCTCCGGCGTCGTGAGCGCCCGGATCCGTGGCGCCCGGCTCGGCGGCCCCGGTGCCCGGCCGCGGGTGGTCGCCGCCGCGCAGCTGGTCGACGGCGTGCACCAGCAGGGGCTCCAGGACGGCCAGTCCGTCCTTGACCCCGCCGGTCGAGCCCGGCAGGTTGACGACGAGCGTCCGTCCCGCCACGCCGGCCAGCCCCCGGGAGAGCGCCGCGGTGGGCACCTTCTCCCGTCCGAAAGCCCTGATGGCCTCAGCGATGCCGGGCACCTCGTGGCCGATGACCCGGCGCGTCGCCTCGGGCGTGCGGTCGGTGGGCGACAGGCCCGTCCCGCCGGTGGTGACGACCACGTCGTACCCGGCGGCGACGGCCTCGCGCAGCGCGGCCTCGACCGGGTCGCCGTCGGGCACGACCCGCGGCCCGTCGACGGCGAACCCGAGGCGCGTCAGGCCGTCCGCGACCAGCGGGCCGCCCCGGTCCTCGTAGACGCCCGCGGCGGCCCGGTTGGAGGCGGTGACGACCAGGGCCCGGTAGGGCGCGCCGGTTCCGGTCACGGCACTCATGCCCGGCTCCACTCGCCCGACTTGCCGCCCGTCTTCTCCTCCACCCGTACGTCGGTGATGACCGCTCCCTTGTCGACCGCCTTCACCATGTCGATCACGGTGAGCGCCGCGACGGAGACCGCCGTGAGCGCCTCCATCTCGACGCCCGTGCGGTCCGTCGTCCGCACGGTGGCCGAGATCTCCACGGCGTCGTCCGCGACCGACAGGTCCAGTCTCACACCGGACACCGACAGCGGGTGGCACAGCGGGATCAGGTCCGGGGTGCGCTTGGCGCCCATGATCCCGGCGATCCGCGCGGTGGCGAGGGCGTCGCCCTTGGGCACCCCCTCGCCGCGGAGCAGCTCCACCACGCGCGGCGAGACGAGGACGCGGCCGCTGGCGCGGGCGGTCCGCGCGGTCACGTCCTTGTCCGACACGTCGACCATGCGGGCGGCGCCCGCGTCGTCGAGGTGCGTCAGTCGGTCCTGCACAGGGGGTCCGGGGGTCTCCCCCCGGGAAGGCACAGTCATGATCGTGTGGCGCTCCCGGTCCTGGCCCGCCGCGCTGCGGCACGCGGGCCCGTTGTGCGCGACACGCTACCGCCACGGTGGATTGCCGGGCGGAGCCGACCCCTCCCCCGGTCAGCCGAGCAGGACCACCTCGACCTCGGTGCCGGGTTCGACCGACTCGACGTCCTCGGGGACGACGATCAGGGCGTCGGCCCGGGCGAGGGCGGCGATCAGATGGGATCCGGCGTCGCCCACGGGCGTCACCTCACCGCCGGCGTGGACGCCGCGCAGGAACTGCCGCCGCCCCTTGGGCGAGCTCAGCGCCCTGTCCGCCCGCAGCGTGGCGCGGGTCCTGGGGCGGTGGACGTCGTCCAGGCCCATCAGGGTGCGGATCACGGGCCGGACGAACAGCTCGAAGGAGACGTAGGAGGAGACGGGGTTGCCCGGCAGGGCGAGGAGCGGGATGTGGTCGGGGCCGACGGAGCCGAAACCCTGCGGTTTGCCGGGCTGCATGGCCAGCCGGCGGAACTCGACGCCCCCGCCCGGCTCGTCCGCGTCGCCGACGTGCGACAGCGCCTCCTTGACGACGTCGTACGCCCCGACGCTCACTCCGCCGGTGGTGACCATCAGGTCGGCGCGCACCAGTTGGTCCTCGACGGTGGACCGCAGGGTGTCGGCGTCGTCGGCGACGGCGCCCACCCGGTAGGCGATGGCGCCGGCGTCCCGCGCGGCCGCGGTGAGGGCGAAGCTGTTGGAGTCGTAGATCTGCCCCGGGCCCAGCTCCTCGTCGGGCTGGACGAGTTCGCTGCCGGTGGACAGCACCACCACGCGCGGGCGGGGCCGCACCCGCACCGTGCCGCGGCCGATCGCCGCGAGCAGCGCGATCTGCGGCGGCCCCAGGACCGTGCCGGCCGCCAGGGCGCGGTCCCCGGCCCGCACGTCGCTGCCCCGCGCCCGCACGTGCGCGCCTTCCTCGGCGGGCCGGTACACCCGCACGTGCCCGTGGGCGCCGTCGGAGGCCAGACTGCCGGCGCGCATGCCGCGCACCGGGCCCCCGCCGAGGCCGCCGTCGGTCCACTCGACCGGGACGACCGCCTCCGCGCCGGGCGGCAGCGGGGCGCCGGTCATGATGCGGGCGGCCTGCCCGGGACCCACGCGGACCGGGTCGGCCGCGCCCGCCGCGACGTCCCCGACGACCTCCAGCGCCGCCGGGAACTCATCGGTGGCGCCCGCGACGTCCGCGACCCGCACCGCGTACCCGTCCATGGAGCTGTTGTCGAACGGCGGCAGGGACACCGGCACCATGACCTCGTCGACCAGGACGCAGCCCCGGGCGTCGAGCAGGTTCAGCTCGATGGGTTCCAGGGGGCGGACGGTGGTGAGGACGTCCTCCAGATGCTCGTCCACCGACCACAGGCGGTCCGGGTCGGCTGCGGAACTCGCGGGGCTGCTCAACGTCGTTACATCTCCTCGGCCACATACCGGCGAAGCCAGGCCCTGAAGTCGGGTCCCAGGTCTTCACGTTCGCACGCGAGTCTGACAATGGCACGCAGGTAGTCGCCACGGTCGCCGGTGTCGTAGCGGCGTCCCTTGAAGACGACGCCGTGCACGGGCCCGCCGGTCTTCTCGTCCTGGGCGAGCTGCTGCAGGGCGTCGGTGAGCTGGATCTCGCCGCCGCGGCCGGGCTCGGTGGTGCGCAGCACACCGAAGACGCCGGGGTCGAGGACGTACCGGCCGATGATGGCGTAGCTCGAGGGGGCGTCGGCCACGTCCGGCTTCTCGACCAGGCCGGTGACCTGCACGACGTCGCCGTCCTCGGTGGTCTCGACGGCGGCGCAGCCGTAGAGGTGGATCTGCTCGGGGGCGACCTCCATCAGCGCGACGACGCTGCCGCCGTGCTGCTCCTGCACCTCGATCATCCGCCGCAGCAGCGGGTCTCGCGGGTCGATCAGGTCGTCGCCGAGGAGGACGGCGAAGGGCTCGTCGCCGACGTGCGGGGCGGCGCAGAGCACGGCGTGCCCCAGGCCCCTGGGGTCGCCCTGGCGGACGTAGTGGATCATCGCGAGGTCGCTGGACTCCCGGACCTTGGCAAGCCGGTTGCCGTCCCCCTTCTTCTCGAGGGCCGACTCCAGTTCGTAGTTCCGGTCGAAGTGGTCCTCCAGCGGGCGCTTGTTGCGGCCCGTCACCATGAGCACGTCGTCGAGACCGGCGGCGACGGCTTCCTCGACCACGTACTGGATCGCCGGTTTGTCCACCACCGGCAACATCTCCTTGGGAGTGGCCTTGGTGGCGGGCAGAAACCGGGTGCCCAAACCTGCCGCGGGGATGACAGCCTTGCTGATCCTGGGATGCGACTGAGTCATGGCGGCAACCTTATCCGGTGCCTTTGGCCAGAATCTGAGTCTGCGGCTGGTTGCCGCTCAAATGAGTCGATTGGGAAGGCACGGAAACGACCCGTGAGTCACAGCGCACGTCCGCACGAGTCTGACAAGCGAAGGTTGCGGCGGGAGGTCCTCGCGGTGAGGAACGGATTGACCGCGGACGACGTGCGCACGGCGGCCGAGATGCTGGCCGGGCGCGCCCTCGCACTCCCGGAACTGGCGCGGGCGCGCACGGTGGCCGCGTACGTCTCCGTGGGCACCGAACCGGGCACCCTCGCGTTGCTGGAGGCCCTGCGCGGGCGCGGCGTACGGGTCCTGCTGCCCGCGCTGCTGCCGGACAACGACCTGGACTGGGGCGTGTACGCCGGCGAGGGCTCCCTCGCACGTGTGCGACACGGCGGGCGGATGGCCCTGTTCGAGCCCGTCGGGGAGCGTCTCGGGCCGGACGCCGTGACGGCCGCCGACGCGGTCCTGCTGCCGGGGCTCGCCGTCGACGCGCGCGGGATGCGGCTGGGGCGCGGCGGGGGGTCCTACGACCGGGTGCTGGCGCGTCTGGAGGCGGCCGGCGCGCACCCCGCGCTCGTGGTCCTGCTGTACGACCCGGAGATCGTCCGGCACGTCGCCGGGGAGCCGCACGACCGGCCGGTCCACGCGGTGGTGACCCCTTCGGGAGTGCGCCGCTTCCCGGGCGGGGGGCGCACCGGCCACGAAAGGTGAAACGGCCCTCCACGCGTGCGTGGAGGGCCGTTCGGGCGGGGCGGTCAGGGCGTCACGGCCTGAGCACCAGCGTGTCGCTCGTGTTCTTCTCCACCGCCTGCTCCGCGAAGGACCACGGCAGCAGGTCGCCGTCGGCCCACTTGCCCGTCTGGTCGGTGTAGTGGGCGCTGAAGGCGTGGCCGGAGGCACCGGTGAGGTTGATCCACCGGGACTTGTCGAAGTCGGCGAGGTTGACCACCATCCGCATGGACGGCACCCACATCACGCTGTAGCCACCGGCGGCGTTCCAGCCGGAGGCGTTCACCGCGGCCTCGCCGCCGCTCAGCTTCCACGGGCCGCGGTTGAGGGCGTACTGCACGAAGCCCGGGCCGGCGGTGCCGAGGGTCTGGTTCTTCAGGAACAGGCGGTGCAGCCGGCCCCAGCTCCAGGTGTCGATGTCCTTGCCGAGCTTGGCGGTCAGCTCCCAGCGGGCGTCGATCATGGCCCGCTCGAACAGGGAGTCGCGGTCGGTCGCCGCGGGGCGGGTGCCCGACGCGGGGGCCTGCCACCAGTCGCTCTTCTCGTCGTCGACGAGGTTCCGGACCACCTCGTACCAGCGGTCGCCGCCGTCGGGCTGCGCCTGGTCGGCGGCGCGCCGGCCGCACTCGCGGACCTTGCGGTCGTCGTCCACGGGGCCGGTGGTGTCGACCGGCTCGACCCACAGGCACTGGCCCTCGGGGCGCAGCTCCTTGGGCAGCTTGTTGCCGAAGGCGAGCTTGAGGATGTTGCGCCAGACCGCGTTGAAGTAGGCGGCCGCCGCCGAGTCCGCGTCCTGGGTGTAGTCCCAGCCCTCGAGGAGCTTCTGGGCCTGGCGGACGCCCTTGTCGCCGATGTCGATCTTCAGCAGCATGGGCTTGAGCAGCTTGGCGATCTCGCTGCTGTTGTCCATCTGCATCTGGCGCATGTCGTCGGTGGAGATCTTGCCGCCGCCGTCGATCTTCGTCTTGATCAGATCGGTGATCCGCTGGCTCCGGGTGCCGTAGCCCCAGTCCGTGGTGAGCGTGTACGGGTACTTGTCGGGGGCGACGACGGCCTGGTTGGCGGTGACGATGTAGCCGCGCTCGGGGTTGTACTCGTAGGGCAGCTCGTCCTGCTTGACGTAGCCGGTCCATTCGTACTTGGAGTCCCAGCCCGGCGCCGGGACGGAGCCGTCGTCGTCCTTGGGGCGGGTGGGGATGCGGCCGGGCAGCGTGTAGCCGATGTTGTTCTTCGTGTCGGCGTAGACCAGGTTCTGCGAGGGCACGTCGAACAGGGCGGCCGCGTCGCGGAAGTCCTTCCAGTCCGCCGCCTTGTCGATGGCGAAGACGGCGTCCATCGTCGTGCCCGGCTCCAGCGCGGTCCACTTCAGGGCGACGGCGTAGCCGTCGGCGCGGTCGGGCGCCCCGTCGTCGACGCCGGCCTTCTTGCCGACCGTCACCAGTTCCTCGTCGCGGTCGGACAGCAGGGGCATCTCGTCCTCGGTCTGGCGGACCACGATCGTCTTGGCCTCGCCGCCGGCGACCTTGATGGTCTCCTGCCGGGTCCGGAACGGCACGACCTTGCCGTCGCGCAGGTAGCCGTCACCGCTGAGCTTCTCCAGGTAGAGGTCGGAGACGTCCACCCCGGAGTTGGTCATGCCCCAGGCGATGTCCCGGTTGTGGCCGATGACCACGCCGGGCATGCCCGCGAAGGTGTAGCCGGTGACGTCGTACCGGCACTTGTCGGAGACGGCGCGGCAGTGCAGGCCCATCTGGTACCAGACGGAAGGCAGCGACGGCGACAGGTGCGGGTCGTTGGCCAGCAGCGGCTTGCCGGTGATGGTGTGCTGCCCGGCGACGACCCAGGAGTTGGACCCGATGCCGTTGCCGTTCACACCGACGGCCGTGGGGACGTCGTCCAGGACCTGGTAGAGGCCCGCGAGCTGGCTCTGCAGTGCCGTACCGGACGCGCCCGCGGTGCCGGTACCGGAGGTGCCGGTGCCGGTGCCGGACGAGCCCGTGCCGGCGGAACCGGCGGAGCCGGCGGAGCCGGCCGTGCCCGTCGGCGCGCCCGTGCCGCCGCCGGAACCGCCGTCCTGTTCGAAGGTCCCGGAGAGCTCCTTGTACCGGCCCTCCTGCACGATCGCCTTGTTGCGGCTGTACGGGTAGTCCGGGTAGAGGTCCGCGATCTGCTTCGGGCCCAGGCGGCTGGTCATCAGGGCCCGGTCGATCTCGTCCTGCATGTTGCCGCGCAGGTCCCAGGCCATCGCCTTGAGCCAGGCGACCGAGTCGACCGGGGTCCACTCGGCGGGCTTGTAGTCGGTGGTGAAGCCCAGGGCCGCGTACTCCACGGAGACGTCCGCGGCGTCCTTGCCCTGGAGGTAGGCGTTGACCCCCTTGGTGTACGCCTGCAGGTACTTCTTCGTGGAGGCCGACAGCTTCTTGTCGTACTCCCGCCGGGCGATCCGGTCCCAGCCCAGCGTGCGAAGGAACTCGTCGTTCTTGACCTGGCTGCTGCCGAACATCTCCGACAGACGGCCGGAGGTCATGTGCCGGCGCACGTCCATCTCGTAGAACCGGTCCTGCGCCTGGGCGTAGCCCTGCGCCATGAACAGGTCCTCGTCGGAGGAGGCGTAGACCTGCGGGATCCCGTAGCCGTCGCGCTTGACGTCGACGGGACCCGACAGGCCCTGGAGCGTGAGGCTGCCCTTGGTCTGGGGGAAGGAGGCGCGGACGGTGCTGATGGACCAGTAGGCCCCGTAGGCGACGCCTCCGACGACGGCCAGCACCAGCACGAACGCGATCAGTCGGGCTTTACGCCCCTTCTTCCTGCCGGACTTGCCGGGCTTGTCACCCGTTGAGGCGGTGGTGTTGGGGGGCATCGCTGTCCTTGCTGTCCTAACGCGAGCGGCAGGCGGTACTGGAGTGCTGGAGCAACCATAGGCGCAGGGCCCGATGCCACTTGACGCGGAGTCGGGTCCAGGCGCGGACGGACGTTCGATCTTGCCCGGAGAAGTGTCAAGAAAGCGTCAAGAATTAGATAAGGTAACGAAGTGACCGGATGCTCCGGAGGAGGAACCGCCCCTGACTGTCCACCACCTCAACCAGCTCCTGCTGGCCTGCTCGCTCGTCCTGCTCGTCGCCGTCGCCGCGGTCCGGATCTCCTCGCGCAGCGGGCTCCCCAGCCTGCTCGTCTACCTGGGCATGGGCGTCGTGATGGGGCAGGACGGCCTCGGCCACATCTACTTCGACAACGCCCAGCTGACCCAGGTCATCGGCTACGCCGCCCTGGTGGTCATCCTGACCGAAGGCGGCCTCGGCACGAAGTGGGAACAGATCCGGCCGGTCCTGCCGGCCGCCTCCGCGCTGGCGACGGTCGGGGTCGCGGTGAGCGTCGGCGTCACGGCGGCGGGCGCGCACTACCTCAGCGGGCTGGAGTGGCGGCAGGCCCTCATCATCGGAGCGGTGGTGTCGTCCACGGACGCGGCGGCCGTCTTCTCCGTCCTGCGCCGGGTCCCGCTGCCCGCCCGCGTGACGGGCACGCTGGAGGCCGAGTCCGGCTTCAACGACGCCCCGGTGGTCATCCTGGTCGTCGCCTTCTCCAAGGCCGGTCCGATCGAGCACTGGTACCTGCTGGTGGGTGAGATAGCGCTGGAGCTCGCCATCGGCGCCGCCGTCGGCCTCGCGGTGGGCTGGCTGGGCGCCCTGAGCCTGCGGCGCGTGGCCCTGCCCGCCTCCGGTCTCTACCCGATCGCCGTGATGGCCATCGCGGTCGCGGCGTACGCGGGCGGCGCCCTGGCGCACGGCAGCGGATTCCTGGCCGTCTACCTGGCGGCGATGGTGCTGGGCAACGCCAGGCTGCCGCACTGGCCCGCCACCCGCGGCTTCGCCGAGGGGCTCGGCTGGATCGCCCAGATCGGCATGTTCGTCCTGCTCGGCCTGCTGGTCACCCCGCACGAGCTGGGCGACGACGTCTGGCCCGCCCTCGTCATCGGCCTGGTGCTGACCATGGTGGCCCGGCCGCTGAGCGTGGTGGTCAGCCTGCTGCCGTTCCGGGTGCCGTGGCAGGAGCAGGCCCTGCTGTCCTGGGCCGGGCTGCGCGGCGCCGTCCCCATCATCCTGGCGACGATCCCGATGGTGAACGGCGTCGACGCCAGCCACCGCATCTTCAACATCGTCTTCGTCCTGGTCGTCGCCTACACCGTCATCCAGGGCCCGACCCTGCCCTGGCTCGCCCGCACGCTGCGCCTGGGGCAGGGCGGCGAGGCCACCGACCTCGGCATCGAGTCGGCCCCGCTGGAGCGGCTGAGCGGCCACCTGCTGTCCCTTGCGATCCCCGAGGGATCACGGATGCACGGCGTGGAGGTCAACGAGCTCCGGCTGCCGGCCGGGTCCGCGGTCACCCTCGTCGTGCGGGAGGGGAAGTCGTTCGTCCCGCTGCCCTCGACGGTGCTGCGGCGCGGCGACGAACTCCTCGTGGTCGCCACCGACCCGGTGCGCGACGCGGCGGAACGACGCCTGCGCGCCGTCGGCCGCGGTGGCAAGCTCGCCGGATGGCTCGGCACCAGGGGGGACGCCGACGGGGCGGGCGGCGCCCGTTGAGTGGACGTTTCACACGATTCGCACCCTCACGCATTCACAGGCGAACGGCCTTGCCGGTGCTGCCTTTCACAGGGATGCGAGAGGTGTGCCCTGTACCCTGAAGGCGCACCCTGATCGAACCAACTCTGCCTGACGCAGAGCTGGCGCGACCGTATGGCGGCCGGGTCGTCCCCCGCGTGGGCGCCGGCATCTACCGCAGTCCGCGCAAGAGGACAGCTCTCGGCGCCGCCCGGACACCAGCGGGCCGCGCTACCAGGCGGCAGAAAGGCACGGGCCGTGGCATCCACGGTCACCTCCCAGGCGGCGAAGAACTCGACGGCCTCCTCCCGCCCGGGATACGGACAGCTGCTGCGCACCCGCGGCGCCTGGACGTTCCTGCTCCCCGGCTTCGCGGCGCGCCAGCCGTTCGCGATGCTCACCCTCTCCATCGTGCTGCTCGTGCAGCACACCACCGGCAGCTACGGCGCCGCGGGCGCCGCCGCGGCCGTCACCGGTGTTTCGATGGCCCTCTTCGCGCCCTGGGGCGGGCGCCTCGCCGACCGTCACGGGCAGCGCGCCGTGCTGGTCCCCGGCGTCCTGGTGCACGCCGTGGCGGCGACGGCGCTGACCGCGCTCGCCCTGGCGCACGCCCCGCTGTGGGCCCTGTTCGCGGCGGCCGTCCCGACCGGCGCCTCCGTCCCGCAGGTCGGGCCGATGGTGCGGGCCCGCTGGGGCGCCGTGCTCGAGGACTCGCCCCTGATGACGACCGCGGCGGCCTTCGAGTCCGTCACGGACGAGCTGACCTTCGTCGTCGGACCGCTGCTGGCGACCGTCCTGTGCACCGCCGTGGCACCGGCCGCGGGCCTGGTCACGGAGGCCGCGCTGACCCTGGCCGGCGGCCTGCTGTTCGCCGCCCGGAAGAGCACCCAGCCGCCCGTCTCCGCCGGCGGGCAGGCACGCGTGGAGCGCACCTCCGCCCTGCGCGTCCCCGGCGTGCGCGTGCTGATCGTGACCTTCCTGGGCATCGGCTCGGTCTTCGGCGGCATGCAGGTCTCGCTGGCCGCGTTCACCGAGTCGATCGGCCGGCCCGGCCTCAACGGCGTCCTCTACGGGATCTTCGCGGCCGGCAACATGCTCTCCGGGGTCGTGTGCGGCGCCGTCGCCTGGCGCCTGGCGCCCCAGCGGCGCCTTGTCATCGGCTACACGGCCCTCGCCGTGGCCGCCTCCGCCCTGTGGACCGCCCACTCGGTGGTCCTGCTCGCCGCCCTCGGCCTGCTGGCCGGCGTGTGCATCGCGCCCTCCCTGATCACCGGCTACACGCTGGTGGAGGGGCTGGTCCGGGCCGGCGCCCGCACCGAGGCCTTCACCTGGCTGACGGGCGCGGTGGCCCTCGGCCAGGCGGCGGCCGTCACCGTGGCCGGGCAGTTCGAGGACCGCCTGTGGGACGGCGCGGGGTTCCTGGTCCCCATGGGCGGTACGGTGCTCGCTCTCGTCACCCTGGTGACGCTGCGCTCGCGGCTGTCCGCGCGGCCGGCGGCCGCACCGTCGCGCGTGGCATCGGTCACCGCGCTCCCGTCTCAGTGGACTGACGCCGAGGAATGCGTCACTATGGATCGTCGTTAGCACTCATCGAGTGAGAGTGCCAGGAGGAAGACAGTGCCGACCTACCAGTACCAGTGCACCGTGTGCGGCGAGGGCCTCGAGGCGGTGCAGAAGTTCACCGACGACGCCCTGACCGACTGCCCCAGCTGCGGTGGCCGCCTGAAGAAGGTTTTCTCCGCCGTCGGCATCGTCTTCAAGGGATCCGGCTTCTACCGTAACGACAGCCGCGGCTCCTCGTCGAGCAGCAGCCCGGCGTCGTCCTCGTCGAAGTCGTCGAGCTCGTCCTCGGCCGGCTCCTCCTCGTCGGGCTCGGGTTCGTCCTCGTCCGCGAGCTCGGCCGGCACCTCCGCCGCCTGACCCTCGTCCCACGGGGCCCCGCCGTCACCGACGGCGGGGCCCTCGGCGTTCCACCCGGCGACTACTGTGCAGGGCATGGCGAACGCAGAGATCGGCGTAATCGGCGGCAGCGGCTTCTACTCGTTCCTCGACGACGTGACCGAGGTCCAGGTGGACACGCCGTACGGAGCGCCCAGCGACTCCCTGTTCCTGGGTGAGATCGCCGGCCGCCGGGTCGCCTTCCTGCCCCGGCACGGCCGCGGCCACCACCTGCCGCCGCACCGCATCAACTACCGCGCCAACCTGTGGGCGCTGCGCTCCGTCGGCGTGCGCCAGGTCCTCGGCCCCTGCGCGGTCGGCGGCCTGCGCCCGGAGTACGGGCCCGGCACCCTGCTGGTGCCCGACCAGTTCGTCGACCGCACGAAGTCCCGGGTGCAGACGTTCTTCGACGGGCTGCCGCTGCCGGACGGCACGGTGCCCGACGTCGTGCACGTCTCCCTGGCCGACCCCTACTGCCCGACCGGCCGTACGGCGGCGCTGAAGGCCGCGCGCGGACGGGACTGGGAAGCCGTCGACGGCGGGACGTTGGTCGTGGTGGAGGGGCCACGCTTCTCGACCCGTGCCGAATCGCTGTGGCACCAGGCGCAGGGCTGGTCGGTGGTGGGCATGACCGGTCACCCGGAGGCGGCCCTCGCCCGGGAACTGGAGCTCTGCTACACGTCACTGACGCTGGTCACCGACCTGGACGCGGGCGCCGAGACCGGTGAGGGTGTCTCGCACGACGAGGTGCTGCGGGTGTTCGCGGCCAATGTGGAACGGCTGCGGGGCGTCCTCTTCGACGCGGTGGCCGCGTTGCCGGCCACCGCGGAGCGGGACTGCCTGTGCGCTAACGCGCTCGGGGGGATGGATCCGGGGTTCGCGCTGCCGTAGTCGGCGTCGCGCACGGCGGCGTGGTCCCGGCGCGCGGGTTCAGGTGCAGGCGCTGGTGCAGTGCAGGACCAGGCGCTGGTGCAGTGCGGGAACAGGCGCCGGTGCGGTGCGGCGACAGGCGTGGGCACGGGGCGGAGGCCCACGTTCGGGTGGGGGAGTTGTCCACAACCGGCGAGTAGCACACGGGCTCAAGCGGGCCGGAGCGGAACGGCGCATCGTGGCGTGGCAAGCCGATTCCACGTCCCAGGTGGTGGTCCACGTGTCCGTTCCGTCTTCCATTCCGTCGTCGTCCGCCGTCCCGTCGGGGCCGTCTTTCCCGCCGTCCTCCCCTGCCCCGTCGAGGTCGTCCTCCCCGTCCTCTCCGCCGTCGTCCGTGCCCCCGTTCCCCACCGCTTCCCGGCGCCTGGTCTTCGCGCCGTTCTCCCCACCCCGAGCGGCTTCACCGGCTCGGGCCCCGGTGGCTCCGCCTTCGGCTCGCCCACCTCGGGCGGCAGCGCCTGCCGGTGCGCCGCCCCGAGTGGCCGCGCCTCCCGGTCCACCGCCCCGGGTGGCCTCCCCCGCGGCCTGGCCGCGGCGGTTGCCGCCCTCGGCTCCCTCCTGGTCACGGGGGCCTTCCGACCCCTGGGCGTATCCCGCCTCGTGGCCGCCTCCCGGCCCGCCCGGCACCGACGCACCCCCGACCTGCGAAGTGCCGCACTTCGCTCCGGTGCGGGTGCGCGGCGGGCGGTACCCGCTGCGCCGGCTGGTACGGCACCGGAGGCGGGCGGTGGCCGCGGGGCTCGCCGTCACCGCGGCCGCGCTCGTGGCGGCGGGGCCACGGGGCGAGGCCCGCTCCCCCGGCGGGACGCACTCCCGGGGACATCCGCCGGCGGCCGACCGGGCGAGGGAGCGGGAACGTCCCCGGGCGGCGGTGGTGGCCGCACCGGTGCGGATCGCCGACGCGGCCACCGTCCGGCTGCTGCGGCCGGGCGACCGGGTCGACGTCATCGCCGCCCAGGATCCCGCGGCGGGCGGCGAGGCCCGCGTGGTCGCGCGCGGAGCACGGGTGACGAAGGTCCCGGAGCCCATGGACGGCCCGGAGGGAAGCGGAGCGCTGGTCGTACTGTCGGTGCCGCGCTCCACCGCGGCCCGCCTGGCCGGTGCCGGCGCGACGGCCCGGCTGGCGGTGACGCTGGGATGAGCCGTAGGTTGCGGAGCTGTTCGTTCCGCAATGTGCGCCCCAGGAGGACCCCGACGTGAGCAAGAAGAAGGATCCGAGCGTCTGGCAAGGCTTCAGAGCCTTCCTGATGCGCGGGAACGTCGTCGATCTGGCAGTTGCGGTGGTCGTCGGCGCGGCCTTCAGCAACATCGTCAACTCGGTGGTGAAGGGTGTGATCAATCCGGTCGTCGGGGCGATCGGCACCAAGAACCTCGACCACTACAGCTCGTGCCTGAGCTCGACGTGCAAGGGCGACGAGGGCATCCGAATACTGTGGGGGTCGGTCCTCGGCGCCACACTGCAGTTCGTGATCACCGCGGCGGTGGTCTACTTCCTGATGGTGCTGCCCATGGCCAGGTTCCTGGCACGGCAGGAAGCCCGGAGGAAGGCGCGCGAAGGCACACGCGAGGTCGTCGAGGTGACCGAGCTGGAGGTGCTCAAGGAGATCCGCGACTCCCTGGTCGCACAGCGCACCGCCGGCCCCGGCGAACAGGCGCGGAGCATGGGCCCGGGCGCACGCTGAGGCGGGACGGGCCCCGGCGCGCAGTGCGGACCGGCGAGATCCGGCGCGCGGTGAGGCGAGCGGGTGACCCACGGCGTGCGGCGAGCGCGGTGAGGGCGGGCGAGGTGCGGCGTGCGCTCACCGTGCGCGCCGCCCGGCCCGGCCACGCCGCTCACAGGTGGTGGGGCGGCTTCTCGTCGAGGAAGCGCTTCAGGTCTCCGGCGCTGTCGCCGTCCGTCCGCTCGCCCCACCCGCGGTCGGTGTCGTCCGAGGACTGCCGGTCCAGCGGATCGTCGAAGTCGATGACGTTCTTCGGGTCGCGCGGTGCGGAGGCGGTACTCATGCCGTCCAGATTACGGCCCCGGCACGGTTGGCCGGCGGGCCCGGCGGCCCGTGGGACCGCCACCGTACGCGGGCGGATCCGTGGCACTTGAACCCCGCCGGGCCCGGGGAGACTGAACGCTATGACAGCGGACGCTCTGACGGACGTCCCCGGCCTGCGGGTGGGGCACGCGACACGCACCGGCCACGGCCGGCTGACCGGCACGACCGTGGTGCTCGCCCCGGAGGGCGGCGCCGTGGCCGCCGTCGACGTCCGCGGCGGCGGGCCCGGCACCAAGGAGACCGACGCACTCGACCCGCGGAACCTGGTGCGCACGGTCGAGGCCGTCGTCCTGACCGGTGGCAGCGCGTACGGGCTCGACGCGGCGTCCGGGGTGATGGCCTGGCTGGAGGAGCGGGGCCGCGGGGTGCGGGTCGGCCCGGACCCGTGCCACGTCGTGCCGGTGGTGCCCGCCGCGTGCGTGTTCGACCTCGGGCGGGGTGGTGACTTCCGGGCCCGGCCGGACGCGGCCACCGGGCGCGCCGCGGTGGAGGCCGCCGCCGCGAGCGCACCGGGGGCCCGGGTGCCGGAAGGCTGCGTGGGCGCCGGCACGGGAGCGACCGTGGGAGCGCTCAAGGGCGGGGTGGGCACCGCGAGCACGGTGCTCGACTCGGGGATCACGGTGGCGGCGCTGGTGGTGGCCAACGCCGCGGGATCGGCGATGGATCCGGAGACGGGCGTGCTGTACGGGGAGTTGCTCCAGGGCCGTCTCGACCGTCCGGACCGACGCGTGCACGAGGCCGCCCGGCGGCGGCTCGCCGAAGCCGCCGCGACGCACCGGCGGCCCCCGCTGAACACCACGCTCGCGGTGGTCGCGACCGACGCGGACCTGTCCAAGGCACAGGCGCAGAAGCTGGCCGGGACGGCGCACGACGGCATCGCGCGCGCGGTGCGGCCGGTGCATCTGCTCAACGACGGGGACACGGTCTTCGCGCTGGCCACCGGGGCGCGCCCGCTCGGCACGGACGACGACCCGCTCGCCCTCAACGACGTCCTCGCCGCGGGCGCGGACCTGGTGACCCGGGCGATCGTGCGCGCCGTACGCGCCGCCGAGCCGGTGGACGGTCCGGGCGGGGTGTGGCCGGCGTACGAGGAGCTGTACGGAACGCCGAGCGGTTCCGCGACCACCGGCTCGTCGGGGACGTCGTGACCGCCGGGAACTCCCCCCCGGCGGGACGGCGGCGGCTCCGTCTGGGCGTCCACCCCGTGGGTGAGCAGTGCTTTTTGACGGAACGTCGGGCCACGCGGGAACATCTCGCGCCGTCCGGCCGTTTTGGTCAAGGACGTTTTCCCGGTTCCCGGGCACGATGTCCGACCGAGGGGCTACGGTATGCACCCACAAGGTGACATGCAGCAACGCCGGGAGATGCCTTGAGCGTTCCGTACGAGACAGCAGCGTACGAACCACGCGAGTCGCCCGAGTCTCCGGAGGAGCAGCTCGCGCGACTCCTCGGCCGTGCCCTGAACTCCTTCGAGCTGCCCGACGAGACGATACGGCGGCTCGACTGCGCACTGGTCTACGACGGGTCGCTGCACTCCGCGCACCACAGCTCGGGGCTGCACCGCGAGACGTACCGCCACACGTGGCTGCTCAGCGACGGCTCGGCGCTGACGCTGTGGGAACTGGTGCACAACACCACGCCCGGCGGCGAGACGCACCACGAGGTGTACGTCGACGAGGAGGAGCTGCGCGCCGCCACGGCCCGGCTGCCGCTGCCGGCGGACGCGCCCGACTTCGAACTGCCGGTGACGGTGCAACTGTCACCGGTCCCCGAGACGCGGCACAGGTACGTTTCCGACGACTCGGCCGACCACGCACGCCGGCTGTTGCGACGCGCGGAGAACCAGGACCGTCCCGGCGCGGACATCGCCGCCCTGCTGACGACGGCGTCCGCGCACCAGATCACCCAGGCCTTCGGCCGTCCCTGCCGGGCCGGGCGGGCCGCCCTGTGCTTCTCGCTCTACGAGCACGCCTTCCTGCTGCGGGACGGCCGCGAGGTCTCCCTGTGGGAGGTGGAGCACACGGCGACCCCGGACAGGCGGCACATGTGCGAGGTGTACGCGACCGAGGAGGCGGCGCGGGACGCGATGGAGCGGCGGGCCGCGCAGGTCTTCTGAGGGTCTAGGGACCGTCGTTCAGGCGGCGCACCAGCCCCGCGAACGCGTCCTCCTCCGCCGGGGTCAGTTCGACGGACTCCCGCCGGGGGCCGGACGCGGGCTGAGGACCGACCGGCGGCCGGGACGGAGCCGGCACCGTGGCGAGGCCGGAGGCTGCCCGCCAGTGAGCGATCTCGCGACGGCTGCGGCGGCGGATGCGGACCAGTTCGATCACGCAGGCGACGGTCAGCGCGGCGGGGACGGCCACGCCCATCCACATCAGGATCGTGACGTGCTCAGGCATGCCGCCCAGTACACACCACGGTCCGGGACGCCGGTCCCGGATCGTGACGCATCTCGCAGGTGCCGTGAACCACTCACAGCACCCCGAAAAGGTGGAGATCAGGGCTGCTGCCCTGGGCGGCGGCCCCACGGTGGAGCCGCCACCCACGCGGCCGCGACGGGCCTGCGCGGTACGGCCCACCCACACCGCCACGACGGGGGCCTGCGGTCGGGCGATCCGCCTACGCGACCCCGGCGGGCCGACGGCGGGGCGATCCGCTCACGCGGCCACGGGCTGCTTGCGCTCCCCCGCCGCCCGCACGCCCTCGCCGGCGCCCTGGTCCGCGGCGCCCGGAGCCGGCTTGCGCAGCGTCTTGAGCACGACCACCACGGCCGTCGAGACACAGACGCCCGCCGCGACGGCGACCAGGTACAGGAGCGGGGGGTTGCCGATCAGCGGGACCGGGATGCGGACCTTCTGGATCGCCATCACCACCCCGCCGGGGAGCAGACCGGCCACGCGACCGCCGAGGAAGCCGGCGTTGAGGGCGAAGGCGATCGAGCCGCCGGCGAAGCCGGGCACGAGACCGGGACGGTCGGCCATGCCGTAGGCGATGTAGCCGGCCAGGACCGGGACGAGGAAGGCGAAAACAGGCGCACGGGACCGCCGTCTTTCACAGTGCCGGGGCCCACACGACCGGCGGGTCCACGCGGGCGGCCCGGCGGCGGCCGGCCAGTGCGGCGGCCGCCGCCTCGGACGGCCGAGGACGCCTCGTACGGCCGAGGACGCCTCGTACGGCCGAGGGCGGACGTCAGCGCGGCTCCCAGGGGAAGTCCCTCAGCGCCGCCAGATTCCGCAGCGCCAGACTCACCGGCCCCTGTGGCCCGTCCGGCGGCGCGTCCGTCGCGGCCCACGCGCCCACCGCGACCCGCACCGCCGCGCTCGCCACCGCCGCGGCGAAACGGAAGTCCACCGCCGCGCGCTCTCCCCCGGCGGCCCCCTCCTCGTTTCCGGCGCCTCGCCCGGCACCGCCTTCCGCGGCGGCGTCTCCCACGGCAACGTTGTCGGCCCGTGCCGCCAGGACGTCCGCCAGCGTCCGCTCCGACGCCTGGCACACCTCGGCCCACACCTTTCGCACCGCCGGATGCGTGTCCGCGAGGCGGATCAGCGTGCGGACCCACTCCCAGGACGCCGCCGAGACCCCGGCGCCCGGAGTGAGGGTGTGACGCACCGCGTGTTCCAGGGCCTGCGGCACGGACAGCCCGGCGGGTGCCTCGCGTACCGCCTCTTGCCATCGCTCGGCGCCCGCCGCGTAGAGCGGGGAGACGGCCTCCTCCTTGGTGGCGAAGTACCGGTAGAAGGTGCGCGGGGCGACGCCGGCGGCCTCGGCGATGTCCTCCGCCCGCGTCGCCCGCAGGCCACGCGTCACGAAGAGCCGGGCCGCCGCACGGGCGATCTCCATGCGGGTCGCCGCCTTGCGGCGCTCGGTGAGGGAAGGCGGACGTGGGGTGGGACTGCTCACATCGGCAGGCTATGCCGCTGTGGCACAATCTGCCATCTGGGCGGGCCACCCCGGTGTTCAGGTTCGGGGTGCCCCGCCGTTCAGGCGTGTCCCCGGAGGCGTGCCCGGCCCCGGAACAGACGTGAGCCGGGCTCCGGACGCCCGGGGGGAGGCGCCGAAGCCCGGCTGGGGAGGTCCCGACGCCGGGGGGGGAGTGCGTCGGGACGTGGTCCAAGAGGCCCGGGGCAGTTGCTTCCGCCACCCGGACTCCCGGGCTCGGAACGGTTGTTCCCGGAGCTCTGTCGGTTGAAGCGACGCGTCAGCGCCATTGTTCACGCGGACTTCGGCCACCCGGCGTACGGGGCCCGGACGGCCGTTCGCCGCCCGGCGCCCCGGACGGCCGAACACCGCTCGGGCGCGCCGCCGCTCATCGCCCGGACGGGGCTGCACGCCACTCGCCCGAACAGCCGCGACGCCGCTCTGCGCGCTGCCCGGACGACCCGCGCCGCGCTCCGGGCGGCCGGACGCCGCCCACGGCGCCCGGGGGCCGGCGCCACCGCGACCGCACGGGCCTGCGCCATCCGGCGTCCCGCCCCAACAGGCGGGCGGGGCAGCTGATGCCGGTGGTGCCGCCGGGCCGCGCCGGCGTCACGCCGCCGCGTCGAAGCCGGTGTCGCGCGCCAGCTTCTTCAGCTCCAGCAGCGCGTGCTTCTCGATCTGGCGGATGCGCTCGCGCGTCAGGCCGTGCTCCTTGCCGACCTCGGTCAGCGTGCGCTCGCGGCCGTCGTCGATGCCGTACCGCATCTTGATGATGGACGCCGTGCGCTGGTCGAGCCGGCCGATGAGGTCGTCGAGCTCCTCGCTGCGCAGCAGCGTGAGCACCGACTGCTCGGGCGACACCGCGGAGGTGTCCTCCAGCAGGTCTCCGAACTGGGTCTCGCCCTCGTCGTCCACCGCCATGTTCAGCGACACCGGGTCGCGGGCCCAGTCGAGCACGTCGATCACCCGCTCGGGCGTCGAGCCGAGCTCGGCGGCAATCTCCGCGGGCTCCGGCTCGCGGCCGTGCTCACGGTTGAACTCGCGCTGCACCCGGCGGATGCGTCCCAGCTCCTCCACCAGGTGGACGGGCAGACGGATCGTCCGGGACTGGTCCGCTATCGATCGGGTGATCGCCTGGCGGATCCACCACGTGGCGTACGTCGAGAACTTGAAGCCCTTGCGGTAGTCGAACTTCTCGACCGCGCGCACCAGGCCCGCGTTGCCCTCCTGGATCAGGTCGAGCAGGGGCAGGCCGCTGCGCGGGTAGCGGCGGGCGACGGCGACGACCAGACGGAGGTTGGAACGGATGAACACGTCCTTGGCGCGCTCCCCTTCGGCGACCAGTGCCTCGAGCTCCTCGCGGGAGGCGTCCGCCGGGGACTCCTCGTGTCCGTCGAGGATCTGCCGTGCGAACACACCCGCCTCGATGACCTGGGACAGCTCGACCTCCTTGGCGGCGTCGAGCAGCGGTGTACGCGCGATCTCGTCGAGGTACATGCCGACCAGGTCGCGATCGGCGATCTCGCCGCCATGGGCGCGAACACTGCTTGCCGCGTCGGCAGTCTCGCCGGTGGCGGACTTACGACGGGCGACGGCACGGGTTGCCATGCATGCTCCCTTGCGATGGTGGGTCAGCGGGTGTCCTTGGAACGCTCGGCACTCTGTGAAGAACTCCTGCGGGAACTCTTCTCGGGTGCCCGGCATCCGACGGAAACAACGACTGGAAACCGGACAACATTCCCAACCCGCCCCTCCATTTTTCTGATCATGCAGTACCCTGACCCGCTGCTTCGGTCCTCAGCCGGTGGAGTACCCGCCACGGCCCAGGTCAGACAGGGCTTGCGCGTGCCCCGCGCCGCCCGCCCGGCCCGCCCGGCCCGCCCGGCCCCGATCCGCGTCACACGGTCGGCGTCGCCCCGTCGCGCCGGAAGAGGGCCACGCGGGTCGCTCGGCACCCTTGAGGACGGGCCGCACCGGCGCGGGGTTGCCTCGCCGGACCCCGATGGGTTCCACGGCCCTTCGGCGCCCACACCTCACGCGGCCGCGCCGGCGCGCGACCGGACTCTCATCCGAACTGCACGGACCGCTTGGCCATTCCCATCCAGAACCCGTCGATGACGGACCTCTGCGCGTCGAGCTCACCGCCCGCCTCGGCCGCGCCCATGGTCACGAACAGCGGGGCGAAGTGCTCCGTGCGCGGGTGGGCGTAGCGTCCGGCCGGGGCCTTGTCCAGGAAGTCCAGCAGGGCGTCCCAGTCCCGGGCCTCCAGGGCCCGCCGGCCCCAGTCGTCGAACTCCGACGACCAGCTCGGCACCCCCTGCCCGGCGTGACGCAGCGCCGCGAGGTTGTGGGTGAAGAAGCCCGAACCGACGATCAGTACGCCCTCGTCACGCAGCGGCGCGAGCCGGCGGCCGACGGCCATGAGCTTCTCCGGGTCGAGGGTCGGCAGGGAGATCTGCAGCACGGGGACGTCGGCGGCGGGGAACATCTCGACGAGCGGGACGTAGGCGCCGTGGTCGAGGCCGCGGTCGGGGACGTCCTGCACCGGGATGCCGGGCCCGCGCAGCAGCTTGCGCACGCTGTCGGCCAGTGCGGGGGCTCCGGGGGCCGCGTACCGCACCTGGTAGTACCGCTCCGGGAAGCCCCAGAAGTCGTACACGAGCGGGACCGTCCGCGTCGCGCCGAGGGCGAGCGGGGCCTCCTCCCAGTGGGCGGAGACGACGAGGATCGCCCGGGGGCGGGGCAGGCCCGCGGACCACGCGGAGAGCTCGCCGGGCCACACCGGGTCGTCCGCGAGGGGCGGGGCACCATGACTGAGATAGAGAGCGGGCATACGTCCCTCGACGGGCGTGGGCTCCTCGGTGACGGCGGACATGACGACGGCTCCCTCCGGACGGCGGCGGCGGACGACACGGACGGCGCCCCCGCCCTCGCCTGGTCCGCCGGACGCGGGCACACAGGGAGACAGGGAGTGCGAGCGCCTGCGCGAGGTCCTGACCACTCGACCTGATGACGTGAACGGACTACGTGAACACTTTTACTTGAACTCTAAAGCGTTCGTCGCCCACCCTACGCCCGGTTTGTTTAAGGTTCAAGGATTGGCTCGTACAGTGGAGCACATGAACACGGCACCCGTATCCGCGACCGACTCCGGCGCAGCCGAGGACCACCGCTGGCTCACCGCCGACGAGCAGCGGATCTGGCGCTCGTACCTGCACGCCACCACGCTCCTCGAGGACCACCTCGACCGGCAGCTGCAGCGTGACGCGGGCATGCCGCACACCTACTACGCGCTCCTCGTGCAGCTCGCCGAGGCACCGGACCGCCGGCTGCGGATGACCGAGCTGGCCATGAACGCCAAGATCACCCGCTCGCGCCTGTCCCACGCCGTGGCGCGGCTGGAGCGGAACGGCTGGGTCCGCCGCGAGGACTGCCCCTCCGACAAGCGGGGCCAGTTCGCGGTGCTGACCGAGGAGGGCCAGGAGGTGCTGCGGCGCACCGCGCCGGGACACGTGGCCGCCGTGCGCCAGGCCCTGTTCGAGCGGCTGAGCCCCGAACAGCAGAAGTCCCTCGGCGAGATCATGCAGATCGTCGCCGAGGGACTTCAGCCGGACGAGGCGGGCGCGGACCTGCCCTGGCTCCGCTGAGGGTGGGCCGTGCGGCTCAGTGGGCGACGACCGGCACCGCCACCTCCTCCTCGGCACCCGCACCGGCCCCGGCGCGGGAACCGGCCACGGCGGTACCTCCCGGACGCCCGGCGTTGACGAGGGTCACCGCGATGGCGGCGGCCACGACCAGGATGCCGACGGCGAACCAGATCGCGCTGGTGTAGCCCTGCACCATGCCCTGCAGCTGGACCAGCTGCTGCTGGGGCCTGGAGGCGGCGGCACCGGTGTGGTCCCGGACGTACGCCGTCGTCGCGGAGGCGGCGATCGTGTTCAGCAGGGCCGTGCCGATCGCGCCGCCCACCTGCTGCGAGGTGTTGACCATCGCGGAGGCGACACCGGCGTCACGCGGCTGGACCCCGAGGGTGGCCAGCGACATGGCCGGCATGAACGCGGTACCCATGCCGAGGCCGAGCAGCAGCATCGCCGGCAGCAGCAGCGCGACGTACGAGGAGCCGGTCTCCATCTGCGTCAGCAGCAGCATGCCGAGGGACGCCACCAGGAAGCCGGGGCCCATCAGCAGCCGCGGCGCGACCCGGGTCATCAGTCGGGCACCGATCTGGGTGGAGCCGGTGATCATGCCCGCGACCATGGGCAGGAAGGCGAAGCCCGTCGTCACCGGCGAGTAGCCCTTCACGACCTGCAGGTAGTAGGTCAGGAAGAGGAACAGGCCGAACATGGCGATGATCGCCAGGCCCAGGGAGAGGTAGACGCCGCCGCGGTTGCGCTCGGTGACCACGCGCAGCGGCAGCAGCGGGGCCTTGACCTTCGACTCGACGAGGACGAAGGCGAGGAGCAGGACGGCGGACCCGACGAACATGCCGATCGTCGTCGAGTCGCCCCAGCCGTCGGACTCGGCCCGCGTGAAGCCGTACACCAGCGCCACCAGGCCGAGGGTGGACAGGACCACACCGGGGATGTCGAGCGGCGAGCGGTTGCGGCCGCCCTCCGGCTCGCGGACGACGAAGTAGGCACCGGCCGCGGCCACGACGGCGAAGGGGGCGTTGACGAAGAAGGTCCAGCGCCAGTCCAGGTACTCGGTGAGGACCCCACCGAGGATGAGGCCGACGGCACCGCCACCGCCCGCGATCGCGCCGTAGATGCCGAACGCCTTGGCGCGCTCCTTGGCATCGCTGAACATCACGGCCAGCAGGGACAGCGCGGCCGGCGCCAGGACGGCGCCGAAGACGCCCTGCAGGGCGCGGGCGCCGAACATCATCGCCCCGTTCGTGGCCGCGCCGCCGAGCGCGGAGGCCGCGGCGAAGCCGGCCAGGCCGGTGACGAAGGCGCGCTTGCGGCCCCACAGGTCGGCGATGCGGCCGCCGAAGAGCAGCAGACCGCCGAAGGCGAGTGCGTAGGCCGTGACGACCCACTGGCGGTTGCCGTCGGAGATGCCCAGGTCCTGCTGGGCCGAGGGCAGCGCGATGTTCACGATGGTGCCGTCCAGGACGACCATCAGCTGGGCGAGCGCGATGAACACGAGCGCCTTCCAGCGGTTGGCGTCCGGGACGCCGGGAGCCTGGGCCGGGGCCTTCGAGGCTGTTTCAGACATGGGGATACCCACTCCGGGACTTCGTGACGGAAAAAGCGTGGTGAACGTGGTGAACGAGGTGAACGTGGTGAAGCGTGGCGAACGGGAGAAGGAACGGAAGGAGGGGGAGCCGGAAAGAGAAAGGGGTGACGGGCGGTCGGGAGACGGCGGCCGGCGGTGAGGCCGGCGTGAGGCGCCGCGGCTGCCGAGCGGCCGCGCACGGGACGCGACCGTCGACGACGAGGGCGGCTCGGCTACGTCGGCGGCCGCCCGGAGTGTCGTCCGGTGTTCTGACGGGTGAAGCCTGCGGAACTCATCGGCTCAGGCCTGGCGAAGATCCTCCATGGTCGCGGCCGTGCCCGGCAGGGCGGAGCGGGCCGGAGCCCGCAGCCCGTCGAGCAGCAGTTGCAGATGACGGTGGGCGAAGCGGTCGACGCCGGGACAGCAGGTGCCCGCCGGGGGCCGGCTGAGCTGAGCCACCGCCAGCATCAGGTCACCGACGCCCACGTCGGTCCGGAGCTGCCCGGCCGCCTTGGCGCGGTCCATGACCTCCGCGACAAGGCGCTCGATCCTTTCCCGGGCGGCTTCCAGATCGGGGTGGTGCCGGTCGAAGGAGCTGGAGACCATGGGGCACAGCGCGCTGATCCGCTCGTCGGCGGCGGTGTGCACGAACCGCTCCAGGGCCGCGAAGGCGTCACCGGTCTCCGCGAGCGCCTGCTCGGCCGCCTGAGCCGTCCGGTCCATGACGGAGCAGACGACCTCGCGGGCCAGCGCGTCGCGGTCCGGGAAGTTGCGGTACACCGTGGCGTTGCCGACGCCGGCCCGGCGGGCGATCTCGTCGAACGGCACCTCGGGGCCGTGTTCGACGAACATCTCCCGGGCGGCGGTGACGATCCGCTCCCGGTTGCGCAGGGCGTCGGCACGCGGCCGGGTCACCTTGCGCGGCACGGGGGTGACGGTCGTCTGCACGGCGTCCTCCTGATGTCGGTCGTGTCGGGTCGTGTGGTCGTGGCCTGGTCGTGCTGTGTCCACCGGGGTGGCGCGTCGTCGAGTACGGCCCGCCGCGAGGACTCCCGGCGATCGCGCCCGCGAGTACTCGGGTTTCCCCGAGTCGCCCAGGCCACCGCAGCCGACGCAGGCCACCGCGACCCGGAGTTGTTCCGGACGCCGCCCCGAGTCCCCCCGGCTGCCGCCATCCGGGGAAGGACTCCCCGTTTCGCTCGACACAGGCGTAAACGGGGAATCGTTCCCCGGTTATTTCCCGGACCGCGACGAGTTGACGTGACCTGCGACACACCGTCGGACGCCGGACCGTGCGCCAGGCCCGCCCGCGCCCGGCCGCCCCGCGGCGCCCCTGAAACGCCCCCGAACACGGCCGCGCTCCCCGTCCTCACACCTCCGGCGCTCCCTGAACCACCCGCCGGGTGACGGGAATCCCACGATCGGTCTCTTCCAGCGCGCGTCCCCTGCACCCACGACACAGGGTGATCGAAAGGGTGCAGCCGGAGACCGGCGGCTGCCTGGGAGCGAAAGGTCCATGCATGCAGCCGCAGCCCCGCCGCCCCCGGATACGCGCGCGCCGTGCGACCGCCCTCGCCTCGGTGTCCGTGCTGATACTGGCGGTCGGCACCTCGGCCGGGACCGGGCACCTCAGGGCGGGCTACCGGGCGGCCGGCGCGGCGGCCACCGACTTCACCCGTCTGCCCGCCCTCAGCCCCTGTCTGATCAACGGCCACCGGGCCGTGCAGATGTCGGAGGGCATACCGACCCTCGGCGGCTACTCGCGGTCGACCGGCACCGTCCACGCCCTCACCCTGATGGTCGACTTCTCCGACGCGCACGGAGAGGGCAGCGCGCTCGACCGCCTCCACGAGTTCTTCCCGCAGACGCAGGACTGGTTCCGCTCCGCCTCCTACGGCCGGCTCGACTACCGCGTCGGGACCCCTATACCCCGGTGGCTGCGGATGCCCAAGCCGTTCAAGGCATACGGCATAGGGCGCGGCGCCCCTTTCGACCCCGGCTACCGGAAACTGGTCCAGGACATCGTGGCCGCCGCCGACCCGAAGGTCGACTTCCGCGACTTCGACCTCCTGAACGTCCTGGTCACCCCGAACGCCGGCCCCTCCGCCCTCGACACGGTCCTGTCCGTCACGTTCGCCGGCAACCCGGACGCCCCAGTCGCCGACGGCGTCCCGGTCGCGAACGCCTCCTTCGTCTACTCCCGCCAGGACGACGGCTCCGGCTCCTACGACCGCACCGGCTTCCGGGTCCTGCCCCACGAGAACGGCCACGTCTTCGGCCTGCCCGACCTCTACACGCCCGAGGGCGGGGGCGCCGTCGGCCACTGGGACATCATGAGCGAGGACTGGGGAGCCGACAACGACCTCCTCGGCTGGCACAAGTGGAAGCTGGGCTGGCTGGACGCCACGCAGGTGAGCTGCGCGGCGAAACGGGGCACGGCCGAGTTCAAGCTGACGCCGCTGGGCCGCGCGGGCGGACCGAAGCTGGTCTTCGTCCCCGTCGACGGCCGCGCCGGCTACGCCATCGAACTGCGCACCCAGGACGGCAACGACGAGATGGTGTGCCGGCCGGGCCTCCTCATCTACAAGGTCGACGCGAACATAGACACCGGCCGCGGTCCCGTCACGATCTACGACGCCCACCGCAACAGCGGCGGCTGCACCCGCAGCCCCAACGTGCACGCGGAGCTCTCCGACGCGCCCTTCGTACCGGGCCAGACCTTCAAGGACCCGAAGCGGGGCATCCAGATCGACGTCGCCGCAGCGGACCTGGAGGGCAACTACCGGGTGCGGGTGACGCGGCGCTGAGCCGGGGTGCCTCGGTACGTCGTTCTCCCCCCGGTGACCTGGTGAATCGCACTCCCGGTGAGGACTCTCCCGGTGGGGGAACCCACGAGGAACGAGGCCGGGACTACCGTAGGCCTGCTGCGACCGCCGTACCGGAGAACCGATGCCCGCGAACACCACGACGGAGGCCGACGAGACCGCCGGCGCCGAAGAAGCCGAGACCGGCGGCGGGGCCTCGGCCGGAAAAGCCGTGACCGGAGCCTCCTCCGTGCCCGTACCCACCACGCCACCCGTTCCTCTCGAGGTGGTCGCGCCCGCACCGCCCGTCCCCCCCGAGGCGGTCGCTCCGCTGATGCGGGGGGTGGCCGTGCTGCGGCAGCTGACGGAGGCCGGCGGCACACTGAGCCTGAGCGGCCTGGAGCGGGCGACCCGCCTGGCCCGTTCCACGGTGGACCGCGTCACCGCGACCCTCGCGCGCATGGGCTACGTCCGCCTCGACGGCCGGGACGCCACCCTCACCCCCCACCTCATGGAACTCGGCAACGCCTACCTGGCCGCCCTCCGCCTGCCGACCCTGCTCGACGCGCGCGCCGACGCCCTCGCCGACGAACTGGACGAGTCCGTCTCGCTCGCGGTCGGCGACCGCGACGGCATCCGCTTCATCCACCAGGCGACCCGGCGCCGCGCGATGTCGCTGAGCTTCCGCATCGGCGACCTGCTCCCGGCCGAACGCACCGCTCCGGGGCCGCTGTTCGCGACGGAGTGGACGGACGAGGACTGGCGGCACTGGCACGAACGGCGCGCGGCGGACCCGGAGGACAGGGCCTTCCCGGCGGTACCCCGACGCGAGGACACCCCGGCGGTCACCGTTGACCGGACGTCCGGCGGCCCCCTCCCCGAAGACTTCGAACAACGCACCGCGCGGGCACGGCAGGACGGCTGGTCGCTGGACGACCAGCTGATCGAGCCGGGCCTGGTCGCCGTCTCGGTCCCCGTACGCGCCCCCGGTACCCGCCGGATCGCGTGCGTGGCCAGCGTGGTCAGCCACACCAGCCGCCACTCGGCCCGGAGCCTCCACGACACGCTGCTCCCCCGCCTCCGGGCGACGGTCGCGGCGATGGAACGGGACCTGCGCGAGGCCCCGGCGCCCCAGGCCCCGCCGCCCCCCGCCGGCCTGGCGGTCTGGACGGCGGCGTCAAAACAGGAACTGGGCCGGGAGTTCATCGAGTCCCTGGCCCGCGGCCTGACGGTCCTGACCGCCTTCGGCGAGGGCAGGACCGCCCTGACCCTGACCGACGTCGCCACGGCGACGGGACTGGCCCGGGCGACGGCACGCAGGGCCCTGATCACCCACGAGCACCTGGGCCTGGTGCGGCAGGAGGAGAACCGCACGTTCACCCTCACGCCCAGGGTGCTCTCCCTCGGCTTCCCACCCCTGTCACGCACCTCACTGCCCCGCATCGCGCAGCCGCACCTGGAGGACCTGGCCGCCCGGGTCCAGGAGTCGGCGTCGCTGGCGGTACTGACGCCCTCGGGAGAGGAGATCCAGTACACCGCCCGAGCCACCACGAACCGCATCATGAGCGTGAACATCACCGTGGGCACGCGCCTGCCGGCCCACCCCACGGCCCTGGGCCGCGTCCTCCTGGCCGACCGGCCGGACGCCGCGGACCCTCCCGCCCCCCTGACCGAGGTCGACTCCGCGGGCTACGCCCTGGTCGACGAGGAACTGGAGCAGGGCCTGCGCTCCCTCGCGGTGCCGATCCGCGACCGCGCGGGCACGGTGGTGGCGGCGGCGAACCTGGCGATGCACGCGGCACGCCACACGCGCGAGGAGTGCGTCGAGCACCTGCTCCCGGCCCTGCGGGAGACGGCCGCACGCATCGAGTCGGACCTCCACATGGCCTCCCGCTTCGCCCATGTCCCCCTGACCTGACCGCACCGTCTCGGACCTGACCACACCCGTCTCGGCCAACGACCTGCTGACGCCGCGGGCCTCTGCCCACCGCACGGCGCTGATCCGCTACTCTGTGAGGGACCGCCTCGGTGGCGGTCACCACCTTGCCCAGGCAAGACCGGACGCTCACCCACAGCACCCGGCCCGCCGACCGCAAGCCCTGCCTTCGTAGCTCAGGGGATAGAGCACCGCTCTCCTAAAGCGGGTGTCGCAGGTTCGAATCCTGCCGGGGGCACAGCCAGAAGGGCCAGCTCAGGAGGGGTTCCCTCCCAGGCTGGCCCTTCGCCGTTTCAGGGGTCGTGCCACACGCGTGCCACTAATGCCACGCAGACGCCACATTCCCTAACCGGTGGCCCTCTCCTCACCCCTGCGGATCAGACTCGGATGTCCAAGGACTTGATCAGGACGCGATGACGCCGGTCAGGCGCCGGCGACCGCGGCGTAGCGGGTGGCGACGTCCTCCCAGTTGACCAGGTCCCAGAGCTTGGTGACGTAGTCCGGTCGGACGTTCTTGTACTGCAGGTAGTAGGCGTGCTCCCAGGCGTCGAAGACGAGCAGCGGGGTGCTGCCCTGGCCGACATTGCCGTGATGGTCGTAGACCTGCTCCACGATCAGGCGCTTGCCCAGGGGCTCCCAGGCGAGCACACCCCAGCCCGAGCCCTGCACGGATGTGGTGGCCATTGTGAGCTGCTTCTTGAAGGCTTCGAAGCCGCCCAGGTGCTCGTCGATCGCGGTCGCCAGCGCTCCGTCGGGGCGGTCGCCGCCGTCCGGGGAGAGGTTCTGCCAGAAGATCGAGTGCAGGACGTGCCCGGAGAGGTTGAAGGCGAAGGTCTTCTCCAGGCCGACGAGGCCGGTGGGTGTGATCTGGTCCTTGTCGCGAACGTCGGCGATCTGCTCCAGCGTGTCGTTGGCTCCCTTGACGTAGGCGGCGTGGTGCTTGGCGTGGTGCAGTTCCAGGATCTCCGGCGTGATGGCCGGCGCGAGCGCTGAGTAGTCGTAGGGCAGGTCGGGAAGCGCGTAGGTGCTCATCTGGCGCGTCTCCTTCGATGAGTTGATCGTCCTTGGACAGCCTACGACTTTGTTGCGAAGAACTTGCAATAGCAGAGCTGTTGCATCAGCATGAGTTGTGGCGAGGTCGGCCCGTCAGCTTTCGGTGGTGCGGCACCCGACATGGGTGCGGTCCTTCCAGGAAGGTGATCGTCTTCTCAACCGGCGTCCGCCGGATCTGGCCGGCCTCGCGCGCCTCCCCTTCAGCGGGCAGCACGCTCTTCGCTCAGCGAGATCTTCCGCGTCCATGGGCCGCCAGCCGACCTTCCCGCCCACAGTTCGCGTTGAGGGGTGGCCGGGGGCACAGGCGGAAGGGCCAGCTCAGGAGGGGTTTCCTCTCAGGCTGGCCCTTCATCGTGTCCGGGTCCGTGCCACACGCGTGCCGCTAATGCCACTTCCCCTAGTCGGTGGCCCTCCCCTCACCCTCGCGGATCATGGCCCCGAGCCGATCCGCGATGACCCGGTCCCGATCGCTGGTCATGTGCTGGTAGATCAGCGCGGCCCGGGAGCTGCTGTGCCCCATCCTCGTCATCAGCTCCCGCGTGCTGGCCCCGGCCGTCGAGGCCAGCGTGTTGCCCGTGTGCCGAAGATCGTGGAAGTGCAGCTCGGCCGTGACCCCGGCAGCCTTCCGGGCCTTGACCCAGTCGTCCCGGAAGTTGCTCCGCCGTAGTTGCCCGCCCTGCGGCCCGACGAAGACATGACCGTCACGGCCGGGAGCGGCGAAGTGCTCCAAGTGGCGCGTCACCTCGTCGAGGAGTTCGGCCGGGAAGGAGACCGAGCGCACCCCGGCCGCGGACTTCGGCGCCTTGTCGAAGAGCCGGCCGTCCTGCAGCTCGGCCTGAGCCCGGCGCACGGTGACCGTCAGCCCCTCCAGGTCGACGTCCCGGCACCGCAGGGCCGCCAGCTCCCCGAACCGCAAAGTGGTGAAGGCCGCCAAGAGCACGAGCAACCGGTAGCGCGGCGCGATGGAGTCGGCGACGGCGAAGACCTCCGCCACCGTGAGGACCGGCCGCTCGGGCACGTCGTACCGATCCGCACCCTTGATGCGGCACGGATTGCGCCGGATCAGCTCGTCGTCCACGGCCGTGTTCATCAGGGCACGCAACAACTGGTACGCCTTGACGACCGACGGCTCACCGACGCCGGCCGCCAGGAGCTTGCCGCGCCAGCTCCGCACGCGGGCAGTGGTCACGTCGGCCACCGTCCCGGCCCCGAAGGTGGGCAGGATGTGCAGCCGCATCACTGACTCGTTCCGCTCACGGGTGCGGTCCGCGAGCTTCCGGTCCCGCAGCCACGCGGTGGCGTACTCGGCGAAGTTCACCGCCCCGGCGTCCGGGTCCGACCACTGCCCGCGCACGATGTCCGACTCGATGTGCGTCAGGGCTACCTGGGCATCGGTCTTGGTCGCGTACGTCGTCTCCGCCGGACGCAGTTGCCCCGTCTCCGGATCCCGGTAACGGACCTGCCAACGACCGGACGGAAGCTGTCGGACCGAACCGAAGTCCCGGCGCTTCCCCTTCTTGTTGGCCATCAGGCAGCCCTCCGCAGAGGTCCGCGCCGGTGGCCGATCGGCCGCACCGTGTTGGCGTCGATGAAGGCGTTCAGCGCGCTCTCCGGGATGCGGACGTGACGGCCGACCTTGACGAACACGATGCGTCGCTCGGCGATCAGACGACGCGGGAAGCGCTCTGTGGTGCCGAGGAGTTCGGCCACCTGTGCCACGGTGAGATAGCGATCAGCCACGGATGGACTCTCCTTCCATTGAGACAGTGGGGTGACGAGAGGCCGCGAGCCAGGTCTCTGCAGCCGTCAGCCCAGTGCCGGCGAAGACCCAGTGGGAGAGGACGAGGACGGTGTCCGGGTCGGGCAGCGGGTGGCCCGCCTCGGCCGCGCGTCCGCGGGCCAGGGCTTCGTTGTGGTCGGCGCGTTCCTGGCGGAGGGCGCCGAGGGTGACGGAGTAGGCGCGGGACTTGGTGGAGAAGTGGCCGCGGAAGCCGAGCATGTGGGCCCACTTGCGCAGGCGCAGAGGCTCGAGTTCGGGCAGCGCGCCGAGCTGCCAGCAGGTGAGGATCATGCGCCGGGCGTGGTCGGTGACGCCCGAGCCGATCAGGTCGGTGATCGGGTTGCGGATGGGCCGGTCGAGAGTGCCGGCGGTCTCGGCGCCCTTGGTGGCGTACTTGGCGATGTAGGCGGCCACGGCGCGGCTGGACAGTTCCGAGGTGCCCGCGAAGTCGGCGGAGCGGATGGGGCGGATGTCGAGCTGTTCGCCGAAGCGGAAGGCGTATTCGTGCCCGTCGAGGACCGGGCCGGGTGCCTCGGCCATCCGGGCCGCGGAGCGGATCGCGTCCGTGAGCAGTTCCGTGGTGGCCCACGCCGGTGGGGCGTCCTCAGCGCCGTCCGGTCCGTCGAGGCGGATGACGGCGTGGAAGTGGACGGCGCCGCGCCGCTGGTACTCGGCGACCTTGGCGTAGGAGACCTTGAGGCAGTGGCGCAGTGCCGAGCGCTTGATGCCCGCGCGGGAGGCGAGGTGCTGGCGCAGGTAGGTGGTGAAGCGTCCCCAGAGCGTCCCGGCGTGTGCATTCCACAGTACGGCTGCGCGGTAGTCGTAGCGGTCCGGGTCCAGGGGTGTGCCGAGGGCGGGGTCGTCGTCGGGGTGGAGGCGTCCGCAGCGGCACCGGCCGCCGCCGGGGCGGTTGTGGACGGGGCCGAAGGACGGGGCGGTGAAGGTGGCGAAGACGCGCGGGTGTTGGGCGACGGCCGGGCCGATGCCTTTGCCGCCGCTCAGTCCGGCGGTGACCAGGTGGAAGGTGTCTTTGCGGTAGATCTCGGCGCAGGAGGCGCACCGGGTGGCGCGGCGGTTGTTGCAGCGGATGAGGAGCTGTCCGGCCGGAAGGTCACGGTCGGCAATCTCGCGGACGATCTCACCGGTGGCGGCGTGGACGTCGAGCCGGTGGCCCTCCATCCGGACGGGCCGCTCGCAGCCGCCGAGGCGCTGGATCTGGTGGGCGTAGGCGCTGAGGTCGCCGTGCTGGGCAAGTGCTGCCAGCTGGCGGATGGCTGCGGTCGGAGCCGCAGGGTGCATGTGCGGGTTCCTCCTTGCAGGGAGTGGACGTACGGTGCGGAAGCCCGGCCTGTCGAGGGGGCTAGACAGCATGGGCAGGCCGGGCGGGCGGAGCTACGAGGTCAGCGGCGGGTGAGGATGGAGCGGATGACGACGACGCACACGGCCACGGACGTGGCGGTGATGGCGACGGCGAGGAGCATGGAGACCAGGACGGCGCCGACGACCAGGACCACGGCGGTGCCGCCGCCGACGAGGGCGAGCGCGGTGACGGGGGTGAGCTGGACGGCCGGTCGGCTCGGAGCCGGGGGAACAGTGGCCGGCGGCGGGGTGGGGACGCCCGGTGTGATGGTGGTCGGTTCGACGACGGCGGGCGGGGTCACGAGGCCGGTCGGCTGGGGCATGGTCGGGATCTTCGGCCGGAACATGAACGGGTCTCCTTCCGCGGGTTACTTGAGGAAGTTGTCGATGACGGGGGCGAGCAGGCTGTCGGCGAGGAGGTAGCCGCCGACGAGCAGGACGGCGATGAGCCACCAGGGTGGGCGGATGAGCTTGACGCCGAGGACGCCGACGACGAGCAGGGCGAGCCAGAGCGGAACGTCCATTGCGGTGGTCTCCTGTCAGGCCGGGCAGCGGTGGGTGCGGGCGGCGAGTTCGGCGGCGGCGCGGCTGTCGTACTCGGCGGAGAAGTCGCAGCGGGGTGCGGTGCAGGCGGCCAGGTGGCGGTTGCGGCCGCGGTCGATGTAGGAGGCGACGTTGACGGGGCCGATGCGGCGGAGGTTGCGAAAGCGCCGGTTCACGGTGGGGCTCCTCTCAGAGGTGCGCGGCGACGGACGGGGTCATGGACGGGGGCAGGCCGAGCCGGGCGCGTACGGCGTCGGGGTCGGCGGGGTGGCCGGTGGCCGTGCGGTGTTCCTCAGCCAAGGCCCGGACGCGGTCGACGAGGGCGGGCGGCAGGGATGCGGCGGGAGCCGGCGCCGGGGTCGAGGTCGGGGTGGCGACCGGTTCGGCAATGGGTTCCGGAGCCGGTTCGGGGCCGGTGGAGGGTGCCGGAAGTGCGTCACGGTCTGACCCGTCGACGGCGGCCGGGGCGGGCTGCGGCTCTGCGTCCGTGTCCGTCGTCGAGGAGAAGGCCGGGGCCGCCGGCGCTAGCGGGTCGTGCGGAGTGTGGGCCAGCAGCGTTCCACCGAAGAAGGCGACGGCGGGCCAGCCCGCGACGACTACGCGGAGCGATGCCGGTACGTGGTCAAGGTCGAGGAGCCCGGCCGTGGCGACGTTGGCGCCGAGGGATGCGGCCAGGGCCACCAGGAACCACAGCCGCGGACTCCCGGCCGCCTGCCCCGCTCGCTGCTGCTGGCGCATCCGGCGCCAGGCGGCGACGAGCAGCAGGTCGACACTCACGGGGTAGGCCCACGCCTTCCAGCCGCCCTGTCCGGCCGCCGCGGCGAGGTCGTGCAGATGCGAGAAGGACAGGGCGCCGGCGATGACGGCCTGGACGACCACGGCGTCCACTCGGGCCAGGTGGGCACGCATCGGCTCGGCTTCCTTCCGGTTTCGGGCATGGGAGGGGTAGGGACGTGGCGCGAGACGGCCACGCCGGCCGTGGGAGGAGCGCGGTTACTCGGTCACCGGGCGAGCGGTGGGCGCCACGGGGACGGCAGGAGAAGGCCCGGTGGGCTCCGCGGTGACGGCGGGCCGGAAGGGGTCGAGGCGGGGCAGTTCCGGGACCAGGCCCCAGGTGTCGCGGCAGACGGCTGCCGCGTCGTCGAGGGTGAGGTGGGGCGAGCGGACGCGGGACCAGCCGCCGGAGGAGTCGCCGACGACCGCGACGCCGGGCCGTTCGGCGGGGATGGAGGTTGCGGCCAGCGCCGCTTCGGGTGCGATGTCGCCGAGCGCCATATTGGCGGAGGTCTCGTCGTTGACGCGGTGGCAGACCCGGCCGGTGAGCTGGGCCCGGAGCATGGTGGCGCCCTTGCCGAGTTCGGCGCCGAAGCGCTGCCCGCACACCTCCAGGTAGATGCCGGCCGCGCGACCGAGTTGGGCAAGGCGGATGAGCTTGGTGACCATGGCGTCCCGCCGCTTCTCCTCGTCCTTGCTCGCGGCGAGGAAGAGTTCGGCGATCTCGTCGACGACGATCACGACCGGCACTGGTCGTACCTTCTCCGGCAGGCCCCACACGTCCGAGGCGAGCACGGCGTCTGGACCGGTTCCGCCCTTCATGCCGATCAGGCGGAACCGCGCTTCCATCTCTTCCACCAGGACGTCGAGGAGGTCGTTCGCGCGGTCCGGCGTGTCGGCGAGCGCCGACAGGCGGGGAGCGAACGGGGCCAGTTCGACGCCCCATTTGCAGTCGATGCCGACGAGTGCGACGGGTTGTCGGGCCAGCCCGCACAGCAGGTTGCGCAGGTACACGGACTTGCCCGACTGCGTGGCGCCGAGGATGAGTTCGTGCGGCACGGTGCGAAAGTCCCGGACGTGCCAGTGCCCGTCCTCACGCAGCGCCAGCGGCAGGGACAGCGGGCCGGTCTGCAGCCACCGACGGGCAGGCCGGACGTCGGCGAGGACATCCCAACCGACCAGCCGCAGTTCCAGCCGCCCCGGCTTGGTCGGGCGGACGTGCACGGCGTGCGCGCCCCAGGCGTGCCGCAGCCGGTCGGCCGAGGCGGTGAAGTCCTCGGGCGCCTGCCCGGCCGCCATGCGCAGCCGCATCACGAGCCCGGACCCGGTCGGCCGGGGCAGCCCCCGGCGCGGCGGTACAGGGGCCGCCTGCCGCCCCATCATCCGGGCGGTGGCCCGGCGGACGGCCGAGGCCGGCACCGTCAGGCCGCAGGCGTCCATGGTGGCCCGGTACGAGGTGAGCACCCGCAGCATCACGACCGGGTATCCGACCAGCCACCAGAACAGGACCGGCAGCCGACGGCGCACCGCGGCCAGCGCGGCCACCGTCAGCAGTAATAGCGCCAGAACCCACAGGGCATCCGTCATCGTGCTCAGCCCCGCGCCGCCGCCGGGGCGCCGACCATGACGGCGTCTGCCCGGTAGGCGATGCCGTGCCGGGAGCGGCCGCCGAACTCGCTTTCCCAGGGCCGTGCCACCAGGCCGGACAGGAAGACCGGCGTACCCATCACCAAACCCTCACCGATGCCCTTCTCGGGAACGGTCACCTTGATCATGTCCGAACCGCCCTCGGCGATGAACACCAGCTCCAGGACCATGAGCCGGTCGTTGGTCACCGGGTCCACGGCCACCTCACCGGTCTGCCGGTCCTTGACCTTGACCTCGGGCAGCTTGGTGACCAGCAGAGTGGCGCCCGAAGTGTCGACGGGAATGACGCGCATGGTGTGCGTACCTCACTTGGTCGGGCGCCCGTTACGGACGCCGAGTGAATTGAATACCCCCCTAGACAGCCAGGAGGTAACCCACCCCAACTGTCTAGGGGGGTTGACGACTACCGTAACCGACACACCGTCAACTGTCTAGGGGGGTATACAAGCGTGGCGCCCGAGCCGGTGGGGCGCGCTAAGGCATGACCCAGTGCAGCACGGTCGCATCGTCGCGGGTCTTGCCCCGCGGCCAGCGCCGGCCATCGGGGTCGTCGGCCTCGGCTTCGCGCACGCGGCGGATCAGCCCATCCGGACCCGACGAGTTGAGGACGCCCAACGCCTCGCTCCAGTCGGCGAGTTCGAAGCTGTCCACGAGTCGCGTCGCCCCGTCGCTCAGCAGCGTCACGGAGGCCAGTGAATCCAGCGGGACAGTCCCCGTCAGGGCATACTCGGCCGCCCTCGGGTCGGGGCCGGCGATCCAGAAGCCACCCGGCCGGTTACGCAGGCCGGTCAGAGCGTCCCGGTATTCCGCGAGCGCAACGGAGTGTTCAGGCGAACCGGTGGGCAGCGTGTCGACCGGTCCCCGCAGTCGCTTGCCGACGTTGTCCAGGCGCTGGTCGGTGATGGCGGTCGTCCGCCCGTCCGTCTCGGCGAGGAGGAGGGTCGAGTCACCGAGAACGAGGTACTCCAGTACTTCCGCCTCGGCCCGGACAGCGACGACCGTACTGGTCGGACTGGCCCGATAGGCCAGGTCGCATGTGTCCTCGTGCAGGGAGCGGACCGTTCGGATCGAGTCGGCGAGACAGTCGGCGAGCGGCCGGGCGGGGTGCGCCGCGATGCCGGCCAGCAGCAGCCCGCCCAGCGTGGAGGAGAACCAGGCGATCCCATGCACGCACCCGGTCTCCCCACCAGCCACGCCGGCGCCGTCGAGGAGAACGGCCGCACCGAAAGCAACTGCGGCGAAGTCCTCGTTCTCCTGCCCCGGGTCGGCCGGCTGCGAGCCGAGGGCGACGTTCACGCCGTTGCCTCCTCGTCGTGCAGGTAGAGGGGGCAGAGCAGTTCGACGGATTGCGGCTCGTCCGTCTCCGGGTCGTATTCGACGCTCACCAGCGTGGAGAAGTGGCGCTCGCCCACCTGTCCCCAGAGCGTGTTGAGGTCGGACGTGAGCAGGTGGACCACGCCGAGGGAGCCTGCCGTGTGGACTCCGGCGATGGCGAGCACCGAACCGTTGCCGTCCGGTCGGGGCAGCCTGCCGAGGTATCCGACGTCGTGCGGACGGCGCGGCTCGATGTCCGCCCCCGCGTGGTACACCGCGCCGGTGCGCCGGTCCACCAGCGCCCACGGTTCGCCCTCCGGATGTTCCCAGCCGAGTACCGGGTCCTGGGCGTAGAGGTCCCTCATGACCTCGGACATGCCCGGTCCGCAGACGACGATCAGGCCGTCATGGTTGAGGTCGATCTCACCACTCACCTGTACGTGGCCGGAGCTGGCGGCAAGCCCGTAGGACTTGGCCAGCTCCTCCAGTCGCTTCCCGGAGTTCATGTCGGCCATGGCGACGACCGGGCGCTTCTTCTCGCCGTCCCACCGCAGCGGAGTCACAACGGTGACGGCGCCCACACCGAGGAAGGCTCCCTCGGGCGCCGGGCCGGTGTGCCGGATCTGATGAATCCGCCCGCGGCTCAGACCGGCCTTTTCGGCGATCTGCGCGTAGGACAGTCCTTGCGCGTGGAGGTCCTGGACGACACGGCGGCGGAGCCGGGCGAGCTCAGTCACCTCCTGCTGCGCGTCGGCCAGCCTCTTCGTGACCTCACGCAGGAGCAGATACGGATCATCGATCGCCGTGATCCGCTGCAGCTCGTCCGACATGACCGCACCTCCTAGAAGTACCCAGGAGTCTAGGGCCCTAGACGGAATGGGCGGGAGGCGCCGCCCTGTATGAACGCCGATCACGAAGAACCGGGACCGCCGCCGAGGCACGCCCCGGGGGCTCACCTGCGACTGCCCGCAGGGTGATCACCGACCGCCGTCAGGCAGGGCGCGGTCACGCACCCTCCCATGTCAGGTCAGCCCAAACGGAACGCCCGTCGGGCCAGTTCTTCACACCCCAGTCCTTGGCGCAGGACGCGATCAGCAGCAGCCCGCGCCCGCTTTCTTCCTGGCTGGTCACGTCACACAGATGCGGCACGCGCTCGCCGCCCTGGTCGACCACCTCGATACGCACGAGGCCGTCGCCGAAGCAGATGATCACGAGGAACCAGCCGCCGGCCGACCCGCTCAGCGAGTGCCGCACGGCATTGGTCGCCAGCTCGCTCACTACCAGGACGGCATCGTCGACAGGGCCGCGCCCGTCGAGTAGGGCAGCGACGAAGTGACGGGCATGCGCCACCTCCTCGGCCACACCGGGAAACGCACGGCACCACTTGGACCGCATAGGAGACTCCTCACCGTCGTCTAGGGGGCTAGACACCCGAGCGGCAGAGTATTCCTGCGGACGACCAACAGGCCAGGCATTGCCAGGAATTATTCCTCTAAGGGGTGAGGCTGTCTCCCAAGTCGCGGAACTCCTTCATCACCTGCAACAGCAGCTCCCGTACTTCCCCACCGAAGACCGCAGCCCGCTCGAAGCGGTCGAACGTCTCCTCGTACGCGGCCACCTCCGCGGAGTCGACCGCCACCCGCTCAGCGCCGAACGTCTCGACCACGACCGCTCGCCTGTCGCACAACGTGAACCCATGCCTAGGCAGGACCGGCACCGGCCGACGCCAAGGGATGACCCCCAACCGCACAGTGCTCAGGCTCTCGACAGCCAGCAAACGGTCCAGCTGAGCGAGCATCAGCGCCGGCGTCCCCGGCCACGTCCGGAGCACGGCTTCGGTCAGCACGAATACGGACTCCCGCTCCGGTTCGTACAGCAGGCTCTGTCGCTCCACACGGGCAGCGACAGCCCGGCCGACCGACTCAGACGTTGCGTCCGGCGCACTCTCGAAGACGTGCCGGGCGTACTCCGCGCTCTGGAGCATGGCCGACAGAACAACACACTGGAACGAGCGCACCAGCCGAGCGGCACGAACCTCATCATGAACGGCCGTACCAGCCGGAGCGTTGCCTTCCGGTTGACCGGAGTCAGCAGCCGCCTCTACCGCAGCCAGGAGGTCGCGCACCTCACGGGCGGTCGATTCATCGAGGTCGAGGGCACGCGAAAGCCGGTCAAGCACATCGAGGCTCGGAACCATGCGCCCGGTCTCAACATTGGACACGGTCGGCTGCCCGACACGGGCCCGCTGCGCCAACACAGCACCCGTCAGGCCGGCCTCTGTACGCAGCACACGAAGACGCGCCCCAAGGGTCTGCATCCGCGCCCGCCGTTCACTCCCCATACCCCAGGGTTCTACACCACTAGCCAGCAGCCATCAGGGACGAGAGCAGCATCAACCGAGACAAGACACGTCCAGAAGAACGAGCGTGATTCAAACTCTCCCTACTGGTTCAAGCCCCGGCTGCGCTCCGCTCCGCCGGGCGCGCTTCCCGGCTCCGCTGCGGGCGCCGCTCCTGCCTTCGGCCCGCTCCGCCCGCGCTGCGCCGACACGCGCCCACTGGTGGATAGGGCCGGTTGCCATGAGTCGATCACCGCATACGCGACGGTCAGAACAGTGCCTCCGGCGGGGGATCGGCCGGCACCGGGATGGAGGGGGCGCCATCGCCGACCGCGGGGCCGTCGTGATGGATGCTGGGGGCTCCCATCCCGCACACCATCGACCCAGGCAGAGCCGAGCAGACGCGGCCCCTGGCGTCCAGGTCGTTCGTACAGTGGCGCGCTCCACCTGGACGCCAGGAACCACGCCCGCTCCACGGTGTGTGGGTCGACGGCGTACGGGATGGGAGCTGGGGTGGTAGGGAATGTCGCACGCACGTACGACATCGAGGTCTTCCTCGCTCACCAGCATCCCGTGGTAGCCGCAAAATGCCACTAGGGGAAGCGCGACCTGCAGTGCGCCCTGGCGAACTACCCCAAAGGCTGACTGATCATCCTCAAGCCTGACAGAGTCCGCGCCCAGCCAAGGCGACGGCGACCGATCCACTACGCCCACCCAGACGTTGAGGGCCTAGGAGTTCACCGCCGACTCAGACAGCAGCTGGACTGCAGGAGAGCGATAGAGGGCTGTACGTGCCCCGTGTGCCCGACCCAAGGGCAGGCAGTCCCGCGGCTCACTTCGGAAGCGTGAAGGCCTCGCCGACCGCGGCGAGCAGTTCGAAGGGGAGCTCTCGGTCGACTTGGCCGATGGTGAGCCCGAGCCGGCGACCAGTAGACGGCACCTGCCACATCTGCATGCTCCCAGCAAGGTGGCATAGGGAGCCCAGGCGCTCGGGCGCCTTCATGTCTGGGTAGTCCGGTTTGTCGAGCCCGAGATAGGGCCACAGATCGACCACGGTCGGACTGCCCCAACGCCCAGCCAGCACCGTGACCATTGCGGTGAGGTCCGCCTCTAATTCCTCCTCGGCCGCCGTGACCGTCTCCGGATCAGGAACGTCCCAGAAGTCCCGACTCCGCCGGAAAGCAGCAATGTGACACCTGGGCCGCACCATTCGAATTGCGTCTCCCACAGGCCTTTCTGTCCGGGAAACGGCAGAGCAATCAAGGCATCGATGATCGACAGCTGATCCTCAGCGGAGCCTGCGGACCGCAGCTTGATCGGCATGGCCGGAGTATAGGGCTATCGACAGATGTGGGCGTCCAGTCACACCGCACGAGCGAGATCACGATCTACAGATGGGGGTATTAGTCGTAGTTACCTCGGGCGACGATGTGCGGCAATGTGAACATATCGGAGTCCAGTTCCGACTCCGTAGAAAGAACGATTGTCGATACATCGACTTCACTCCTCAGCTGCACAGCTTTAGGCGTGTCGATGCATTTTGCATGGTCACCTTGAACAGTGAAGGAAGGCTGAAAATCATCAGGGCAATTCAATTTGTCCAATGTCATGCAAACCTTCACATCTGGATCGCCGGAATATATGTGCGTAGCCCCAACTGCAAAGCTACCCCCACCAGCCGCATTTGGAAGGAACGGGTACCCCTCGAAGTAGTAGACGGCGTGCGCGGCGCAAAATCCGAACACGAACCCGGGATGGCCGAAGCCGGAATCAGGGCGGCTCAGTTGCTGAATAGGCGTCCGATTGAGAGTTACTTTATTGCCGCCCACATCGAAGCTGGGTTGGAATTTTCCGCTGTGCGCATAAACCACCACCGCCTTCACATATTTCGTTCGATCAGTGATCAGTTGAATACTTTCCCATTTCCGGTCGTACTGATAAACGGTGGCACCGGAACCGACAGGAAGGCTGTAATTTGGCTCTTCTCCCATAATTTGAGTGAGCCTGTCAAACCGTTCCCCTGGATGCAATTGCACAACGAGCGATTGCTCCTTCTCCAGTGGGCTTTGCTGTGTGAAGTGAGACACCATCCAATGGACTCCGGCATAGAATCCAGCAATCACCCCGCAGAGTGCAGCTAAGGATCCAAGCGTCTTTTCTAGCCAATTCCACTCCTTCCAAAAACGCCTACCCGTACCTGAAGAATCTTGATGGCTCCTGGAAGGCGATCCACTCGTGTTCATGCGTCTCAAGACCTCGATCGCGAAGAAGTGCGCCTCTCTCGCGGCGATCATCGCGTGTACCGATGGAATGCGCAGCTCCTGACACTCCAAACGGGGAACGTGAATGCGGTGGTCGGACGCCGTTACCGCCGATGGCAGTGACGGCAACGACGGCGGACGCCAGCGGCACTCAGCAGCCCGGCACAATGCCGGCGGCGTGTTGGCTCACCGCGACACCACCATGTGCCCGCATCTTCTAATCGCCTGGTCTTGTGGCTCAGCTCGGCGCAGCGGCACGGAGCCAAACGGCGAGCGCGGAGAAGTCGGCATCCATGAGACCTTTGGTCGGGTCGACGCGATGAAGCAGCGAGGGCCCAGGATGTTGGGCAGCGACCCAGAGGTGGTCCATGGCGCTGATCTCGTCGTCGACCCAGATGAACGGCCGGCCACCTGCCCACTCGACGAGAGGGCGGGTCTTCCAGTGCAGGCCGCGCGGGCCTTCGTCTGAGCAGGAGGTAGGCCACTCCACTACCGGCAGCCTTGGCAGTCCGATGCGTGGGGAGACCACCTCGTTGGCCTCTTCCAGCCAGGTCGTTGCCCACACGAGATCGCAGTCCAGGGTCATGAGACACGATCCGATCCCCGGATCGAGCCGCGTCAGCAGCGGATTCCCTTGATCGGGGGACGCTGCGGAGGAGACAGCAGGGGGCTGCGGGTGATCGGACGATGATCCGAACGGTATGAGCGGACCGTCCACGTCGAGGAAGAGGAGGGGGCGCCTCGTCACGCTTGTCACGAGGGCACCGTAGCCCGGCGCGCCAGGGAAGCGGTGCCCTCATCCCTGGGCCGTCTCTGGGCTGTGCAAGGGCGCCCGAGGCCGACCGATGGGGACCGACAGTGACAGGCGAGCCGCAGTCCTCAGCAGCGAAGGCCCAGGTCAGGCGGCCGGGGCCATACGGGTTTCCCGTCTTATCAAAGGTCGCGGATCCATCTCTCCAGCGACGGTTCAACCGTCCCGGCGATATCAGTGATGTCAAATTCCTCTCTCAGCGTGCCGATAATGTCGGCTCGAAGATTTCTGAAGCCGACGTCGGCAAACAACAGAACGTTCCGATTGAGGGCACGCATAAATCCGTACTCAAGCGCAACGTTCGGATTGAATTCGTCTTTTGCGCGATCTTCTAGAATGGCCACGCCTTGCTTGCAACACAGCATGTACGTGCACACATTGTTCCATAGATTCCGATCTGCAACGTAAACCTTGTCATCTGCTCTTACTGGATCATATCCAGCGGCTCGCAGAACACGGCGCAACTCAACATCCAGCTCCACAAGCAATCGGTTCGACGCGTCAAAACGCGTCATAAGGAAGACGTTCTTTTCGTAACACGGATGATCATGAAAAAACTTCTGGCAAGCCTCAGCTAGAGACTCATACCCTGGAGGCAAGGCAAAATTACCCACGCCACTCAGCCCCTTAATGAAGTGAAAGTGCGTCAGTATATTGCACTCCGTCTGAGCATCCAAAATCGAATGCAGTGGGGCGGGCCAGTGGTTGGCCCAATCGTCCTCAATATTGACTCCATCCATCTCGGGAATGATGAACACCGCATCTTTGTCCCGCAATGCGAAATGGGTACGAATGTCACCAAGAAGTTTGCGATAGTCGGTGGATAAGTCAACCGCTCCGACAGCGGGTGCCCCGATCGGCCATTCCATGGCGTCGCCACCCGAACTAATCGATGGCGGCGCACTGCTGGGAGCCTTGTCGCGAAAGACGAAGACCCGACTTCCGGGCTGCGGCCCATACACTTCCACGTCGAATGTCTGGAGAAGTGGCCACCTGTGCAGTTCGTTGGGAAAATTACTTTCGACCAAATTGCGCATAACGCCCTGAAGGGCGAAGGACCAATCAGTATTGAAATGAGGTCGCGGCATCTCAGCTCGCCTCCATAGCCCAGGCTTTCCGCAACTCTCGGTGCGGCCTTAGGGATGATCGTCGATAACGCACCCTACATGGGTTAAGGGCTCGTGTCTCAGCTTGCCGCAAATTCGGGCATGTGGAGAGCTTCAAGAAGCACGCTATGGACCGGCTTCCTGCAAGGTGGACGGCCCCGCTATGCCGTAGACCGACCCGTTGTCGTGCATGATGCAGAGGTGCGAGGCGCGCCGCTTCCAAGATCACAATAAGGCCTCAAGTTTACTGACTTGGCCGCCCGGAAAGGGTTCCAGGGCTATCGTGCCGGCATGACAGAAGGGGGATGCAGTATGCAACTAGAGTGCGGTTTGAGGGAAGAGGACCTCCCGAGCGCCTATCGAGCAGCCAACAGTTTGTCTATAGCCGGCCAGAAATCCTACATGCGGCACACCAGGTTTCGTTTGGCATGCATGGTTTTGGCGGCGATGTCAGCTGCGCTCAGTGCCGCTAGGTTCCTGCCATCACGCGGTCAGACGATGCTTATTGGCATTTCACTTCTTCTGTTCATTTTGACTTTGATTGCTGAAATTGCGCTACTAATCGCCAAACCTGAACAGCTCTGGTACAAGGGAAGGGCTGTAGCGGAGTCCACGAAAACGCTGGCCTGGAAGTTCGCTATGCGAGCTGCCCCTTTTCAGGGAGCATCTCAGGATGATACCGCCGAGATATACCTAACCGATCAGCTTCGTGAGGTGTGCAGAGAGGCTCCTGACATGTTCGGAGCGCACCTGACTGAGTCGATACAGATCACTCAGTCTATGCGCGAAATCCGTGCGTCGCCGCTGACAGTGCGACAGAAGGCCTACTTGGGTGGCCGCATCGAAGACCAACGAAAGTGGTACCAAGATAAAGCGATACAAAACCAACGGAAGGCTAAGCAATGGAGAACCTTCCTTTTGCTCCTTGAATTCATCGGGGCTACAGGATCCCTCATACTGCTAGTGAAGATCTCTTCCTTTGATATCGGCGGAATCATCGCTGCAGGAGTGGCTTCAGGAGGGGCGTGGATGGAGGTGAAGCAATTTAGCACCAGCGCCAGCGCTTACTCGCTAACAGCCTCCGAGCTCTCATTGACCGCTAGCGAAGGAGAGCGTGTGGTCACCGAGGAAGATTTTCAGGAGTATGTCAATTCGGCTGAGCGTGCAATCAGTCGAGAGCATACTATGTGGCTCGCCAGACGATCTTTTTAATTTAGCGACCGTAGGGGGCAACGGCCAACTAATTGCCTGGGATCGGGCAGTTTAGAGAAAGACCGAAATTCAGAACTGTCTCTGCATCCTTCGCTGAGAGTCGCGTACATAATCATATGCAACACCGACTCTCGTGCCTTCGGCTTGGCGCCGGCGGCGTGGAGCGACGCTCAGACACGCCGCCAGATGCCTAGCCCGCCGGTGCGGGCGGTGCGATCAGGTCGTCATCAACGGCGACCAGCTCGGCGATCTTGGTAGCAATTACTGTCATCGAATCATCCGCCGTGTCCAACCCATTTCGGGATGCAAGCAAGGGGCTAATGTCCCGGAGTTCGCCGTAGGTCGTCTCATGCACGACAGGGAGCAGCAGGTCACGCGCAAGGAGCTCCGAGAGCTCCTTGTCAGAAACGCCACCGCGCTCGAGGCGTTTCAGTAGCGCAGGGGTAACCAGGACGAGACCCGTACGCGACCTCGCCAGGCCCTTGTCGATTTCCCGCATGAACGGTTGGCCGAGCACGATGTCCTTCTCGCTGAACCAGACCGACACACCCTCTGCTTCCAGCAGGTCGCACAACTCCTTGGCAGCACCGCGCCTGTCGTCCCATGCGTGGCAGAGGAAGACATCGCGAAGGTCAGGCTGTTGACGCGCGCGCAACACAGCGGCGTCGCGAACAGGACTCAGTCCCTTCACCTCGGCAGGCGTGTAAGTCACGGAGGAGGTGCTCGGTGACCAAGGCGCCCGCGTCCTGCCGCTACTGGAGCTGCCCCCACCGGTCGCGCTGCCCCGGCTACTGCTCCGCGACGTGTAAGCCGGCGGCGGGTAGTAAGACCGGGAAGGTGAGTACCCGTAGCCTCCACCGCTGCAGGCGGGGCACGCCGCACGTCCGCTGGCGGTCCGATGACCCTGGACCGGGGCTGTACAACGACTCATATCTACACGGTAGTCCACGCGCCCCCTGGAGCCACCTCGTTTACGCATGACCCCGGGTCGCCGACACGTTCCAGCAGGTTGCGATTCCTGAGGGGTAGAGACCATCGAGGCTGCTCACATGCAACATGACTGTCTGCTCGTCTGCGGCCAACAGACCTCGGTGTAGGACGGAGTCGATGCCGGAGGCGCCATACCGTCCTGAGGTAGAGCCCCCAAGTTGCTTCGAGACGAAGAGGCCGTCGGCCAAAGTCTCACTGCCACGCTTCTGCTGGTGCAACTTGCTCTGGTCGACGGCACGGCAGCGTGGCGAAGGCCGGTCGGGGGTGCAGCGAGGCACACGCGCTTGATCGGTCGGCGCACCCGCCGTCGTGGCTGGCCGCCGTCGGCTGAGGTTCGTGCCACAACCGTGCCAGATGCAGGGGTCAGCCACGGTCAACACTGGTGCCCCGCGGCCGAGTAGCCGCCCACTTCCTCGGCCAGCGAAGCCGCAGCTCAGCCCTCAGGTCACCCCGCCTCTCTCCTAAAGTGGTGTCCAACGCTGTCACTGAGTCCACACCCGCTGGAAGTCTTCGGCCGGGATAGCTTCCAGCGGGTCCTCTTCGGGGTCGAGCGCCTGGTCCGTCAGGAACCCGTGCTTGTCCTCCGGTGCTCCCAGCTGTACCGGTGGGGACGGCCGGCTGGAGTCAGCTCGGCCTGCTTGATGGCGATCAACTCACCGCGGTCGGGTACAGCCTCGAAGTACCACAAGCCGCCCTCCTCGTCGGCATGGCGAAAGTGGTGCCGCACGGTGGCCCCCTCATCAAGAGATCGGAAGTACGCCATGCTCTCTGCTTTGATGCGCTCCAGGTCAACCACAGGATCATCGTGCCAGCGAGCACGTGCGGTTGCACCGTTCTGACATCCACAGGTGACATCAACGACCCTGGACACCAGCGCTCCTAGGCGATCCTGCACGGCTGGCGTGGGCGGGCGCCTACCCGACAGTGCCGAGGGGCGATCGAACTCCTAAATCGGTGGTCGCTGGCGCGGCGGGCGCACAGGCCAGACGGCCGCGCCCGTGCCAGACGCGTGCCAGATCGTGCGGGGAACCGCGGGGAATGGCGGGGACCGGACCGCCGGCCAGGTAGACCCCCCCCTGGCCGCTCCACCAGACTTCGTCTCGCCGGGAGCGCGCTTGCCGTTGGTGCGCTCCGGTTCGGCGACGCGGACACGGATCACCATGTGGTCGAGGTCGACGTCCCGGCGGCGCAGGCTGGCCAGTTCCTCGGGCCGCATCGGGCCGTACGCGCCGAGGTAGACCATGAGGCGCCAGCAGATGCCGATCGCCTCGGCGAGGGCGCCGACCTGAGCGACGGTGGCGATGCGCCGCTCAGCGGCCGACTCCTTGCCCGCCCCTTTTATCCGGCACGGGTTACGCGTGATCAGGTCGTCGTGAGGGCCGTCTCAAGGATGCCTTTGAGGAGGCGGTACGCCTTGGCGACGGTGGTCCTGGCCTTGGTGGTGCGGAGCCGCTCGGCCCGCCATTCGCGGACATGGGGAGCGGTGATCTCGTCCAGGTCGAGCGTGCCGAAGGTCGGGAGGATGCGCAGCCGCAGGAGGTGCCGGTACAGGTCCTCGGTCCGAACGGCCAGCTCCCGTTCCTCGACCCACTTCTCGGCGTAGACGCGGAAGTTGACCGCACCGATATCGGGAGCCTGCCAGTCCCCGCGGCTGAGGTCCGCCTCGACCTGGGACAGCCAGATCTCCACATCCTTCTTGGTGTCGAACGTCCCGTCGGAGCGGATGCGCTCGCCATCGGGCCCGAGGTACGACGCCGTCCACTGGCCGGACCGGTACTGCCGCACCGCACCGAAGCGCCGGCGCCTGCCCTTCTTGTTGGCCATCAGGCAGCCCTCCGGAGTCCGGCGCGACGGAGCCTCACCGGCTCGACCGTGTGGGCAGCGAGGTAATCGCGGACGGCACTCTCGAGGATGCGTACGTGCCGGCCGACCTTCACGTACCGGATGCGCCGCCATCCCGATGGCCGGAGCAAACCCCCGGATCAGGTCGAACCCGTACACCACTTCCCTGGACGCAACCTCGGCGGGTCAGGCTGCGGAGCGGTGCCGTGAGCAATCCTCACAGTCGTTCGTACAGTGGCGCGCTCCACCTGGACGCCCTGGGCCACGCCCGCTCCACGGTGTGTGGGTCGACGGCGGACGGGATGGGAGCTGGGGAGCGGGCGGGGACAACGCCCGCGTTTGCCCTCCCGTGAAAATTCGACGACGTGGCTGCCGGCTTGGCTCTCAGCCAGACCGCGTAGTCACTCGGTGCCGTCCCCGGCAGTCGTGCCAAATCCGCTATCGGGCCGGTTGGTATTCTGATCCGATTTTGGCGGCGTGTTGTTTCCCGGCTCAAACGGGCCACAACCACGGCTGGTACCCATGCAGTCGGGAAGGCGATTGATATTCGAATCCGATTTTGGCGGCGTGTTGTTTCCCGGCCCAAACGGGCCACAACCACGGCTGGTACCCATGCAGTCGGGAAGGCGATTGATATTGGAATCCGATTTTGGCGGCGTGTTGTTTCCCGGCCCAAACGGGCCGCAACCACGGTTGAGGGTACTGCAGTTGTCGGCTACGGTGTGCGACGGCGTCGGGGCGGCGAATGCGCTGGCGGGCACCAACGCGCCGCCGGCAGCTAGGGCGGCCGCGGCGGCCAGCATCGTAAGAGGGGATGTGCGGATCATAGGTATTCTCCTCCAGTGAGAAAGGGCGGAGGGATTGTCGAGCGATCCGGCAAATTCACCAGACCTCCCCCGGGGGGTACGTCAGGTAAATCTCACCGCCAGGATAGCTCCGGACGATGCGGGCGGCAATTTGCTCTCCGTCAACCCCATTCTCACAAGTAGGTCCCGGCAGTCGAATCCCGTCACGTCGCGGAATCCCGGGACTTGACGGATAGCGGCGAGCCCTCTACGCGAAACATAGCCCCCGTCTGGGCCCAGGCACACGACGGTCCGATAGGCCCAGGGATCAGAAGTGGTCCGACCGCAGCGCACCTTCACCCAGGCGCTACTGCTGACCGGGGGGCCGTCAAACTGCCGGTTGATGTCTGACCTCAACGCTTGACACCAACAGGGCGAACAAGGGTGGGCGATGCCGAACCTCGGCGGATAACCAGTAGGAGCACAGAGCGGGTTGACACAGGCCGAAGACTCCCCCGACCGACCTGATAAGGATGAGGCCCTGAGGTGGCGGTACAGGAGCGAAGTACAGCGACCACAGCAACCGGTCCCGTCCCGTAGCGTCCTTGTAGGCCCGAAGCGCGGCCTGTATGGACCGTCACTGATCGATCTATCTAGGGCTACGGATCAGAAGGCTTCTGACATCCACGGCTGACATCAGCGACGCCACACGGGGGCACACAGCAGTGACTCTGTTCGGCCCTTGCACCAGTCGCCGGCAGCAACCGGAGCAGGCTCGGATCGAACTCCTAAAGCGGGTGTCGCAGGTTCGAATCCTGCCGGGGGCACAGCCAGAAGGGCCAGCTCAGGAGGGGTTCCCTCCCAGGCTGGCCCTTCGCCGTTTCAGGGGTCGTGCCACACGCGTGCCACTAGAGTCCACGCCGAGTTCCGGGCCGTCGCCGACCGGCTCGGGGCTATGATCCGCGACAGCGGGGGGAGGGGCCTCCGGCTAGGGGATCTGCAGCCGGTGCCCCAGCAGTGGGTCCGTGACCAGCCACACCAGGACGGGGGCCAGGACGGCCAGGGCCGTAACCCCCAGGCGCCTTCTCCGTGCGCTCACTTGGCCCCATCCGAAAGCGCACCGTGCAGGAAGAACTCCACCAGCTCCTGCGGGGTGAGGTCGGGCTCGTTCTCTGTACGCGGCTGGGTGAAGAGAAGCCCGAAGAAGAGGGCCGCGATCTGCTCCGGCGGCCGGCGCAGGGCGGCCTTGTCGGGCTCCAGCAGCTCCGCGAGGGCCGCACGGATACGGGTCGTCGACTCGTCGCGGCCCGCGCCGCGCACCGTGCCGGGGTGCTTGCCGCCGCGATGCCCCAGCGAGCCGAGGATCGCACCCATCCTGGACATGTGCGCCTGCAAAGCCTCGGCCGCCTCCGCGAGCCGGTCGGGCAGCGGCTGGGAAACGTCGATCTCGTCGAGCTCGCGGACCGCGTGCTCAGGGGAGAGCGCCTCGGCGATGCAAGCTTGCAGCAGCTCGTCCTTGTCGGCGAAGACCCGGAAGATCGTGCCCTCGCCGATGCCCGCGGCACGGGCGATCTTCGCGGTCGTCACCGCGGCCCCGTACTCGGCGATCAGCGGGATCGCGGTCTGGGTGATCATCGCGCGGCGCTCCTCCGGTGTCATCGCGGGGGCGCGGCGGCGGGTGGTCTGGTTCTCCTTGGGTGCTGTCATGGCCGTCAGGCTACGGAGTGAGCACTCACTCCGTCAAGGAGTGAGTGCTCACTCCTTTCGGCTTCCCTCACTCGTCTACTTGTCGGTGACAGCCCACCAAGATCCTCAACTACGGCTGGAACTGGTCCGATAGGCCAGGTCGCATGTGTCCTCGTGCAGGGAGAGAACCGTTCGCATCGAGTCGCTGACGAGCCATGTGGGCCCCCGCCTTGTTGATGGCGGGGGCCAGTTCTATGGAGCGGGTTCGTAGGTCACGGTGGTGCCTGGGCACGCTTCCGCGAGTTGGACGAGTGCTTCGAGTTCGACGGCGTCGACGGTGAGCCCCCAGCGGAGCTTGGTGGCGATCCACTCCGAGGCGTACCGGCACGTGCCGTCGACAGCCGGCGGCAGCCACTGGGCCGGGTCCTGGTCGGCCTTGCTCCGGTTCGAGGCCGCGGAGACGGCGACGAGGGAAGCCTGGGCGCCCAGGTCGTTCGCGTACGCCTCACGCCGCTGCGCGGTCCATTGCGATGCCCCGGAGTCCCACGCCTCTGCGAGCGGCACCATGTGGTCGATGTCCAAGGTGGACGCGGGAGTCATCCACCTGGCGTCGTAGTACGACCACCAGAGCCCTCCCGACAGCTTGCAGCCCGGCAGAACCTCGGGCGGGACGATCGCCTCGGAGATGAGCACCTCCGCTCGGGTGTTGCAGCCGTCGGCAGGGTTCTCGCCCGCGTTCCAGTGCCTGAAGCTCGTGCGCTGATAGCCGTCCCTCACCTCCGCCGCGAGGGGGAGGGAGTCAACCGCAGCCGTCATCGGGAGGGTGTTCGGCTCAGCGGAACGATTCTGCGCATGCGCCGGGGTGGGTGCCGCGAGGGGCACGACGAGGAGTGCGGCCGCGATCGCGGCACGTCTGAGGTTTGTGATCACACATCGCAGACTCGGCTGCGGGAATCTAATATGAGTGATTCGCCTCGAAAGAATGAGCCATATGGGCGCCCGGATTCACCAACAGATGTGTCATCAGATGGCTGCGTTCGGTGTCGGCCCTCTACGGCGCGCACCACACGCACCAAATCGAGCGACGAACCGCGGGGAATCACGGTGAGAGCAAGCGGAGCCGATGTGGCCGCCGCCCAGGTCACTGCGAACCCGACCGCGAAGGCCCACAGCTTCCCAAGCTGAGAGCACAGGCACCGTCATAGCGCCGGCCGTCGTGCCTTGCTCCGGCCGGCGGCACTGGCAGAGTGTGGAGGCTAGTGGGGGTGCAGCGAGACCATGCGCGCCTTGTCGGTCGGCACCCTCGCCGTCGCGGCTGACTGTCGCCGGCTGACGTTCGTGCCACAACCGTGCCAGATGCAGGGGTCAGCCACGGTCAACATCGGTGCCACGTGGTCGAGTAGCCGCTTGCTTCCTCGGCCAGCGAAGCCGCAGCTCAGCCCGCAGATCACCCAGCCTCCCTCCTAACAAGTCGTCTCATTTGGTGAGTCTGCGGTAGCAGATGAGGGTGCAGGCAATGCTGGTGAAGGCCAGGAAGTGACTGGCTTTGCGCTCGTAGCGGCGATGTAGACGTCGGCATCCTGCGACCCAGGCCATGGTGCGTTCGATGGTCCAGCGGTGCCGGCCCAGCCGCTGGCCGGAGTCCGTGCCCTTGCGAGCGATGCGTGGTGTGATGCCGCGGCCGCGTAACCAGCGCCGCAGGTGGTCGTAGTCGTAGCCCTTGTCGCCGTGGAGCTTGCCCGGCCTGCGGCGCCGTCGGCCGCGCCGGGACCGGATCGGCGGTATCCCCTGCACGAGCGGGGTCAGGGCCTGACTGTCATGGACGTTGGCACCCGAGATACCGACGGACAGGGGCAGACCGGACCGCTCGGTGATCAAGTGGATCTTCGAGCCGTACTTGCCCCGGTCCACAGGATTCGGGCCTGTCAGCTCCCCCTTTCTGGGCCCGCATGTTCACCGAGTCGATCGCACAGCGGGACCAGTCCAGCTGGCCGCGGGCACCGAGCTCGTCGAGGACCAGGCGGTGGAGTTTCGCCCATACCCTGGCCTTCGACCACTCCGTGAAGCGCCGGTGGGCGGTGGCACCCGAAGGTCCGAATGAGGCAGAGGGCAGTTGCTGCCACGTGCAGCCCGACGTCGCCACGAAAATGATCGCGGCCAGCACCTCCCGGTCGCCGTGCCGACGCCGGCCTCCACCTTGCGGGCGAGTAGGCGCCTCTGGCACCACCCGCTGGAACAACTCCCACAGCTCATCCGGCACCAGCCGCTCGACGATCCCCACACCGGCAGGCTACCGAACCAACCAAATGAGATGACCTGTAAAGCGGGTGTCGCAGGTTCGAATCCTGCCGGGCGCACCAGCGCAAAGGCCCCGGACCGATCGTGGTCCGGGGCCTTTGACATCCACTTCTGACTGTGAGGATGTCGGTGGTGCCGCCCGAGGCGGTCTGACTCGCCGACTGACCGACGCCCAGGCTGTCTTGTTGATGACATGTCGGCCGACTCGGGTGGTGCCGCCCTGCGCGCGGCCGGTCGGGCGTTTGTGACCTCATAGGAGCCCGGCCAAAGGTCCCATCACAGTCTTGTCCTCCCGCCCGACCGGCGCGTGCCATCCCTCATGCGTCGCACGGAAGGACAGCACTCATCAGCATGGCAGACGAGATAACGGTGATCGGC